>CAKZKV010000036.1 GCA_937124505.1 uncultured Alphaproteobacteria bacterium | reverse complement strand
GACTTTTTCATCTTCGATTGTTGATCCTTTCAGACAAGTGCCAAGCGCCATTTCATAGGAGGTGCGTTCTGTTTCGCTTAATGACTTGTTCTCAACCGCCTTGTTCAGTTCACTTTCAAAGCGGTTCCTCGCCACGATAGAGGCGGACATGGCCTGCCGCAGGGTTTCCATCCCTTCGGGAGATACATTTGCGCCCGTCAGTTCCGTTTTGACGCAGGTACATAAATCTTTATGCGTCGTCTGCTCATTGGTATACGCGCTCCAGTGGCTTTTTGAAAATCCGAGACATGTGCTGTCAAAGGTTTCCTTTCCACAGGCCGTCAGGGGAAGAAGGGCAATAAAAGCTAAAAGTTTGAAAGAGTTCATTCTATCAGGTTACGCATGTCTGTTTGATGAGGCAAGAGGGTCGTTTTAAACATCTATTTCCTCAACAAACTCGGCGTTTTCCTGAATGAAGGTGAAGCGACTTTCTGCGGATTTTCCCATCAGGCGGTCAATCAAATCGTCAAGCTCTTCGGAAGTTTCTTCTGCTTTCATATCAGGTTCAAAAATATCCTCATCAATATCAGGTTGCAGGGTTTGTATGTCTGTGATGAGTTGGGCCTGTGGAACCGTCACGCGGATCAGGGTGCGTGTGTCTGGATTCATCGTTGTTTCTTTCAATTGCTTTGGCATCATCTCCCCAAGGCCTTTAAAGCGTCCGACTTCGACATTTTGACGGCCTTTAAATTCGGTTTCCAGAAGTTCGTCCTTGTGCAGGTCGTCACGTGCATAAGCAGATTTTCCTTTTACGCTCAGGCGGTACAGGGGCGGTTGCGCGAGATAGAGATGTCCTTTCTCAATCAGGGGGCGCATTCTCGTATAAAAGAACGTAATCAGAAGTGCCGCGATGTGCGCACCGTCCACGTCCGCGTCCGTCATAATGATAATGCGTTCATAGCGCAGTTTACCGAGATCAAAATCTTTCCCGGCACCGCAGCCCATGGCGGTAATTAAATCCTGAATCTCCGCATTGGCACGGATTTTATCCGCAGTGGCACTGACGACGTTGAGGATTTTTCCGCGCAGGGGCAGGATGGCCTGTGTTTCACGGTGTCTGGCTTGTTTTGCCGAGCCACCAGCAGAATCTCCCTCGACAATAAATAATTCAGTATCATCAGCGTTTTGACGCGAACAATCCGCCAGTTTACCCGGCAGGCGCGTCCGGCGGGAGCCGACTTTACGTGCCGTAATCCGTTCTTCTTTTTTGCGCAGGCGGTCGTCTGTCCGTTCAATCACATATTCCAGAAGTGCTTTTGCAGAATTTGTATTACTTGAGAGCCAGTTATCAAAGTAGTCTTTGATCGCTGTATCAACCAGACGCGCCACTTCAGAATTGGCCAGTTTTTCTTTTGTCTGTCCTTGAAATTGCGGCTCGCGGATAAAAACGGAGAGCAGGACACACGCGCCGCTCATAATATCGTCTGCCGTAATCTGGGCAGCCTTTTTCACGCCTGACATTTCTCCAAAAGATTTCAGCCCGCGGGTCAAAGCGCCGCGCAGCCCGGTTTCATGTGTGCCGCCTTGTGGAGTGGGAACGGTATTGCAATAGGAATGAATAAAGCCGTCCCCCGTTTCCGGCCAGGTAATGGCGTATTCGACACGGCCCTGTTGATCGGGAAGGTCAATAATGCCGCTGAACGGGGAATCGGGAATGCACGGGCGGTCGCCCAATGTGGCGTTCAGGTAGTCAAGCAGTCCGTTTGGGAAATGGAAGACTGCTTCTTCACTTACTTTACTGTCCGGTTTAATCAGATCCGGGTCACAAGACCATCTGATTTCGACACCACGAAACAGATAGGCCTTCGAGCGCGCCATTTGGAACAGCCAGCCGGGACGGAAATCCGGTTCTCCTTTAAAAATTTCCATGTCAGGCTTAAACGTTACGCTTGTCCCCCTGCGGTTGGAGACAGCGCCAATATTTTCTAACCCCGTAAGGGGCAGACCTCTTGAAAAAGATTGTTTGTAAAGCTGTTTGTCACGGGCGATTTCAACACACATTTCGCAGGACAGGGCATTCACGACGGAAATTCCCACGCCATGTAGACCGCCAGAGGTTTGATAAGCTTTGTTGGAAAATTTACCGCCGGAGTGAAGTGTGGTCAGGATAACCTCCAGAGCGGATTTTTTCGGAAATTTTGGATGTTCATCTACGGGAATGCCGCGTCCGTTGTCTGTGATAGTGACAACGTTATCTTTGGCCAGATGGATTTCAATGCGGTTTGCAAAGCCGGCCACCGCTTCGTCCATGGAGTTGTCCAGAATTTCACTGACCAGATGATGCATGGCGCGGTCGTCTGTACCGCCGATATACATGCCGGGTCTTTTCCGGACAGGCTCAAGCCCCTCCAGAACCTCAATATCCGAGGCTCCATAAGATTGTTCTAATTTTGCAGAAATGTTTGTCATTGTTTACAATACTAAGAAATTAACTATATCATTACTTTAAAGAGTGCATTCTTTTATTGTAAAGTTTAAAAGCATAAAATAACCGTGGTATCTATGAAAATCTTTAATTATATACGCTTTATTCCAGCCTTTTTTGTGGTCACAGTCTGTTTCTCCTCTCCTGTCTTTTCACAAGACCACGCGGAAACCACTGTCGTGACAAGTAGTGAAGAAGAGAGTTCGGAGCATGATCTTGTGGGAGATAAACGGGATATCTATGCGGGTTTTGATGTGGAATTGCCTGATATTCCTTACATGACCCAAGAAGAAATCATTGAAAAAATGCAGTTTTTTCAGGAGGAAAAGCCATCTGATGATCCTTTTTCAGGATTTCGTACGTTTATTCCGAAGGGGTGGACACAAGCCCCTAATTCCCTGATCAGAAATACGATACAAAACGGCCGTATCGTTGGAGAGATTGCCAGATTTTCAAGTGATCCAAATGATCTTGCTCAAAGCGTGGTCAGGATTGAGGCATATGAGCTTGAACATAATATTTCAGCTAAAAACTGGTTGTTAAAACATATGCTTGATTATGGATATGTTTTTGAAGGATTGACAGAACGGGATTGGAACCGTGCCGAAGGCCTCGGGGTCATTTATAATGATGAAAGTTTTGACTACAAAGACAGAATTGTTGCGCAGCTTAACGGTAAACGCGTTATTTTATTGATTTACTCTTCCCCTCTGTTTTTGTGGGATCAGGAAAAGGTATATCAGGCGACAGTTGCGAAATCTTTCCGCATGCTGAAGTTTGCAAAGAGTTTTCAACATGAAATGCTTTCCTATGATGTGACGGGCTATGCCGAATTTATGTACCCAGCCAATTGGAAGCTTGGAACGCTCAATCAAAACGATTTTGATCGCCCGAGAATTAAGTTGTTTAATCTTGATGATTACGGAGATGATGTTGATCAAGATGGGCGGGTTGATGAACAGCAATTTTCAAAAGGAATCATTAATATTCAAGTTGTGGTTTATGAAAATACTGGAACGTCCATTACAGATGAAATAGAAATTCAAAAGGAACTTGCGTCCGATCTGGGGATAGAAGTCACAAAAAAACTAAAACATAATATTAAGTTAATGTTTCCCCAAAGCACCCGTGTGAATGAACTGGATATTTACGAGGGCACAAGTACTGAAGGCAATCCAAATTTTGAAATCTGGATTGCCTACATGGAAAATGATGAAGCGTATTATTTCATCACAATGATAACGCCGAATAAAGATAGTCGATACTTTGCCTGGACTGAGAATAAAAGTGCTTTTGAAGGTATCGTATCTTCATTGGATCCTATTTCTTTCTATGAAGAATAATACATATGGAATTCGACAGGATGTGGCATTGTTTCATATAATTCCACTTCTTCCATCTTCAGGGCGATATAGGCTTCGATGACGTCTTTGTCAAAAACCTCTCCATCTGTGAGGAATTCATGATCGGCTCCGAGACTGTCCAGAGCTTCTCTTAGCGTTCCGCAGACTGTCGGGATGGCTTTCAGTTCTGCCTCAGGCAACGCATACAGGTTTTTGTCCATGGCTTCTCCCGGATGGATTTTGTTTTTGATCCCGTCCAGACCGGCCATCAGCATGGCAGAGAAGGCAAGATAAGGGTTCGCCATCGGATCAGGGAAACGGACTTCAATACGACGTGCTTTCGGATTTGTGACCGCCGGAATACGACGCGCCGCAGATCTGTTACGTGCAGAGTAAGCCAGAAGAACAGGGGCTTCATATCCAGGAACCAGACGCTTATAGGAGTTCGTTGACGGGTTTGTAAACGCGTTTAGCGCTTTTGCGTGCTTGATAATCCCTCCGATATAATACAGAGCTGTTTCAGACAGTCCCGCATAATCTTCGTCCTTACCAACGAACAGGCCTTCAGATCCTTTGAAAAGAGACTGGTGGCAGTGCATGCCTGATCCGTTGTCCTTGTAGATTGGTTTCGGCATAAACGTTGCGCTCATGCCATATGCATCGGCCACATTGTGTACGGCATACTTGTAGAGTTGCATGTTGTCCGCGCATTCCCGCAATGGACCAAATTTCATGCCAAGTTCACATTGAGACGGCGCAACTTCATGGTGATGTTTCTCCATAGAAACGCCCATAGATTCAGCGGCAGTCACCATCTCTGCGCGCAGGTCGCCGAAGAGATCGACGGTAGCTTCGGGGAAGTATCCTCCCTTGACTTTAGGACGGTGGCCAAGGGTTCCTTCAGGATAATCAG
>CAKZKV010000035.1 GCA_937124505.1 uncultured Alphaproteobacteria bacterium | reverse complement strand
ACCAGTATGAAGGCTGGATGTTTGAGAAGATTAATGCCCTGCCCCCGCTGATCCCTTTTCAGGATGGGACTAACCTTCCATTAAACGGCCAAACGATTACCATTCACATAGCTTATGATAAGAGTAGAAAAAACACATCTATCTCATTGAAAGAAAAACAATTAATTGTTTTTACAAACCAGGATGATCCGCATGTACGTATCAGCAGATGGATCAAAACGTACGCAAAGAATGCTCTTAGAGTAATTTCTGAAGAAAAGGCATTAACTATATCAAAGAAAATAGAAAATGTTACGGTAAGAGACACGAAGTCTCGTTGGGGAAGTTGTTCTTCGGATGGCAACCTCTCCTATTCCTGGCGCTTGATTTTTGCGCCGCCGGAGGCACTGGATTATGTTGTGGCACATGAAGTCGCGCATCTTGTATACCTCAATCATAGCAAGGCCTTTTGGAATTTATGCCGGGATTTGTCAGATGATTTTCTAAACGGGCAATACTGGATGCGCCATCATGGGCATGAATTGATGAGATATGGCGGCTAGAGCGTTCCTCGTGCCCGTCCGCAAAGAAACGCTATTTGCCCTAGTTTTTCCTGTAAAAAAGCATTTCCAGAGCGCTTTGCAAAATAATGTGGGCCGCCAGACTATCGAGCTCTCCTGATTCTTTCATTTTATTCACAGGTTTATCCACCATTTCTTTCACAGCTTCTGTGGATAAGCGTTCGTCCCATAATAAAATCTGCGGGTTATCGCCAAATATATCGGGATATTTGCACATCTCATCTGTAAATGATTCTGTTCTGTCACAACCGCCGCTTCTGCTCCCATCCATATTAAGAGGCCAGCCCAGTATATAGGACTGAATGTCATATTCCTGGATGATGTGGAAAAGCTTGTGGATATCCTCTGTATACTTTGTTCTTTTGATTGTCTTCAGTGGAAGAGACATTCTGTGCATAGAATCTGATACGGCCAGACCGATGGTCTTTTTTCCGATATCTATTCCAAGAATGCGCCCCGAAGGTTTAAAGTCACTGGCTTTGTCCGGCGTAAAAATAGGCATGAGTGAAGTATAATAAGAACTTGTCAGATCATAAATAACATTTTAGATTACCCTACGTAAATAAAGGGATAACAGTTTATGGATAGAGAAACAGTCATCAAGATCGCCCGTTTGGCCCGCCTGAGATTATCGGGAGAGGAAGAGATTGAGCGCCGCACGAAAGAAATGAGCGGCATCCTCTCTTTTGTTGAGCAATTGCAGGAAGTTGATACGGCTGGCGTGGCGCCGCTTGCCAATCCGAATGATGAGGTGCAGCGTTTGCGCGAAGATGAGACAGATGACGGGGAAACCGGCAATTTCGGAAGTGTACGCATTTTGACGAATGCGCCTGAAGAAAATAGTGGCTATTTTGTTGTTCCCAAAATTATTGAATAAAGCATGCTTAAAGAATTGAAGAATTTACCGCATGAACAAAAGAAATGGCTGGCACGTACAGTCACGCTCAGCAGTATGACTTTTTTGGTCATTGCAGGGGCGCTATGGCTCTTTAGAGACGAAGCCATACTTTTTTTAGGAATCAGCTCAGGAACCATCGACCTGATTGCCGGCATTTTGTGTGTCATGGTGATGGCAGACCTGCTAATCGTTAAATATATCATTGGAGAGGAAAAAGCGAGATGAATATCGCAGACTTAACTTTAGAAGAAACAAGGAACGCATTAAAGAAAAAGGAAATATCCTCTCTGGAGCTGACACAGGAATATATTGGGCGTATGGAGACGTACAAGCATTTGAATGCCTTTATCACGGAGACGCCTGAGTTGGCAGTGGAGCAGGCAAAAATTGCTGATCATAACATTGCCAATGATAATGCGGGTAAACTGGAGGGGATTCCTCTGGCTGTGAAAGACCTGTTCTGTACGAAAAATATACGTACAACCGCGGCCAGCAAAATTCTGGGTAATTTTATTCCGACATATGAGTCAACCGTCAGTCAGAAACTATTAGAGTCTGGCGCTGTGATGTTGGGCAAAACCAATCTGGACGAATTTGCCATGGGCTCGGCCAATACGACAAGTGGATTTGGTAACGTGATCAGCCCATGGAAAAAGAATGATGGCAGCAATCAGGAGTTAGTGCCGGGAGGCTCTTCAGGAGGTTCTGCCGCCGCCGTTGCCGCAAAGCTGTGTTTGGGGGCAACAGGTACGGACACGGGCGGATCAATCCGTCAGCCAGCCAGTTTTTGTGGGATAGTTGGTATAAAACCAACTTATGGACGTTGTTCCCGTTGGGGCATTGTGGCGTTTTCTTCATCCTTGGATCAGGCCGGTGTTTTTGCCGAAAATGTCAAGGATGCCGCCATTCTGCTGGAAGCCAGCAGTGGTTATGACCCAAAAGACAGTACGTCTGTCAATGTTCCGGTTCCTGATTTTGCGGCGGCCATGACAGGAGACGTACGCGGCATGAAAATCGGGATTCCGAAAGAGTACCGGGTGGATAACATGCCCTCCGATATCGAGAATCTATGGCAACAAGGGATTGACTGGCTGAAGGATGCCGGTGCGGAAATTGTAGACGTTTCCCTGCCCCATACGAAATACGCTCTGCCGGCCTATTATATTATCGCACCGGCAGAAGCCTCATCAAATCTGGCGCGTTATGATGGTGTACGTTACGGGCTGCGTGCGGATGAGGACGCATTGCTGGATATGTATGAAAAGACCCGCGCAGAAGGATTTGGTGATGAGGTCAAGCGACGGATTATGATTGGCACGTACGTCCTGTCTGCGGGATATTATGATGCTTATTATATCAAGGCGCAGCAGGTGCGCCGTTTGATTCGTCAGGATTTTATGACTGCATTTGAGAAATGCGATGCCTTGCTGACACCGGCTACCCCCTCCGCAGCTTTTGCGATTGGTGAAAATGAAGATGATCCAATTAAAATGTATTTGAATGATGTTTTTACGGTATCATTAAATCTGGCGGGACTTCCGGGAATGTCCGTACCTGCAGGTCTGGACGAGAATGGCTTGCCTTTAGGGCTGCAAATTATCGGCAAGGCATGGGACGAAGAAACAATTTTCAAGGTCGGCGGCGTTTTAGAGAACGCAGCAGATTTTACAAAGAAAGCGTACAAGTAAGGTTTTATGAAGCCTGATTATTATAGATACAGAAGATTTTTTATTTTTTTGATCTGTTGCTGTCTTGCGGCGACGAATGCGTACGCGCAACAAGAACCTTCCAGACAGGATAAAATTACCAAAAGTCAGGCAAACAAGTTCTATGAAGAGTGTCTGCAGCAGAGATACCCTGCCAACACAAGTACAAGCAAAAAGCTGTTTTGTGCCTGCTCGGCATCACGCTTTTATAATAGTCTGCGGCAGGGAGATGTTCTGGATTTAAGATTTGAGGAAACCTGGCAGGCAAAAAAAGCCAGTGAAAAGGTGCTTCAATATGTTTACACCCCTTGTATCAGATCTTCTCTTGTTGATTTGTTGCGTGAAGAGTGTGAAATGAACACGTATCTAGATGATTATCCCTATCTGTCAAAGAAAAAGTATTGCGATTGCCAGAATCGCCGGATGGAAATGGTTTTTGACCAGAATTACGGGGCTATCGCTGAACTGAACAAGGTCAATATTGAAGAAAGTATTACCGATCCGATTTCTGCATTTATGCAGAATCCGATCTTTGAAACGGAAGCTGCAGTGGTCACAAAAGTATGTATGAAAAAGGCAAAAATCGTCTTAAAAGAAAAAAGACAGGTTGCGCCATATCCTGCCCCGTTAACGGTGCAGAAACCGCATGACCACGATCACGATCATTAATAAAAGAAATAATTTAAATTTTGTATTTGAGGAGAAAACATAAATGGCAACTTTAATTCAGGGCGAAACGGGTGAATGGGAAATCGTCATTGGCATGGAGGTTCATGCGCAGGTCATTGCGAACACCAAGCTTTTTTCGAATGCAAAAGCAGAATTTGGG
>CAKZKV010000034.1 GCA_937124505.1 uncultured Alphaproteobacteria bacterium | reverse complement strand
AGCCGTGCAATGACGAATTTGAAAAGTGTCCAATTCTTATTTGGAATCACTATATAATCTATGCATGGGCGAGCTGGCGCTTTGGTGTAGACCGGAGGTCATTCAGCGGAATGATATTATCTGTTGTGATCTCCCAGGCGTTGCGGTCTGCAAATAAGGCGTGCAGGATACGGTTGTTCATATCGTGTCCGGCCTTGATCCCGTGATAACGCCCCAGAATAGGCGCACCCGCCAGTGACAGATCTCCAACAGCGTCCAGAAGTTTATGGCGGATAAATTCATCGGCGCGGCGCAGGCCTTGCGGGTTCAGGATGGTTCCGTCTTTGCCCAGAACAATGGCGTTGTCGAGTGACCCGCCACGTGCCAGACCAACACTGCGCAGATATTCGACTTCCTGCTCAAAGCCAAACGTCCGGCAATTCGCCAGATCATGGGCAAAGTTCCCGTTGATGATTTCTTTTGTGTAGGTTTGGCGACCGATCATCGGATGATCAAAGTCAATTTCTCCGCTGAACACAGGTTCATCAGAGGGACTCAGGTGAACGACCTTGTCGCCGTCTTTGACGATGATGTCTTTCAGGATGCGGATCATACGGCGCGGCGCGGTTTGCTCGCTCAGGCCAACGCGCTCAATCTCCTTGACGAAGGCCAGTGAACTGCCGTCCATAATCGGGACTTCCGGGCCGTTGATTTCAATCAGGGCATTATCAATGTGACAGCCGTGCAGCGCCGCCATCAGGTGTTCGATAGTGCCGACACTGGCGCTGTCTTCATTACGGATGACGGTGCAGAGTTTTGTGTCAGAGACATTGTCCCAGCGGGCTGCGATTTTATTATTTTTGTCTGTGATATCTGTGCGGACGAAATGGATGCCGTGGTTTGCCGGAGCAGGGCGCACGATCATGGCAACGGGTTGCCCGCCGTGCAGGCCAACGCCGTGGAAATGGATCAGGGATCGTAATGTGTGCTGCATTCGTGCATACCTTTCTTACTCTAATATGCAGCGCAGCATCCGTCATTTCAAATCACTGTTTGTTTAGTTTTGTTACAGATTGTAAAAAAGGAGCCTGATGAGGCTCCTTTTTTATGTATATATAAGAAGAAGTTGTACTGTTCAATTAATTCGCCTGCCGTCTCAGGAACGCCGGGATGTCCAGATTATTGTCGTCCTTTGGCTGTGGCTTGGTGGACGGCGTGTCGATCGCCAGACTGCCCTGTGTTGGGGCTGCGGAAGGCGCCGGTTGAGATGGTGCAGGCTCCTGCCGGTTCATTCTGGAAACCGAATTGCGTGTATTATGCGCCAGTCCGGTGATCCGCTCCAGAAATGAGGGCGGCGCTGTGCGTTTTTGTGCTTCCTGTTCCTGCTGTTGTGCTGTGACAGCCGGACGCAATGTATATCCGGTTTGCGTTTGAGTTTGTTGCGGCGCAGTTTGTTGCTCTGTCTGGACAGGGGCGGACGGT
>CAKZKV010000033.1 GCA_937124505.1 uncultured Alphaproteobacteria bacterium | reverse complement strand
CGGTTATTCAGGTTGGAAACCATCCCGCCTCGGAAGTCTATGTTGGCCGGAAAATAAACGCCTGTGAGAGGGTCGGTATTTTAAGTTTTGAGCGCAGATTACCGGAAGATACAACGCAGGAAGACCTGCTGCAGGAAATACAGCTTTTGAATGATGATCCGGCGATTGACGGTATTTTATTACAGTTACCTCTGCCCGCGCATCTTGAAAAGAATCCGGCCCTTCAGGCCATTGATCCTCTGAAAGATGTGGATGGCCTGCATCCCCGGAATATTGGAAAACTGACGGCAGGCCAGACCGATGGGTTTGTTCCCTGCACGCCTCTTGGCGCCATGATGTTGATCAAATCCGTGCGGGAGGACTTGCGCGGCCTGAACGCGCTGGTGATTGGATGCTCCTTGTTGTTTGGGCGGCCAATGGGGCAGCTTTTGCTGCAGGAGGATGCAACCGTGACCTTCGCCCACAAATATACGCAAAACCTCCCGGATTTATGTCGTCAGGCCGATATCGTTGCTGTGGCCGTCGGGAAACCGGCGCTTGTCAAGGGCGACTGGATCAAGGATGGTGCGATTGTCATTGATGTTGGTATTAACCGCACAGAGAGTGGCGAAATCGTTGGTGATGTTGACTATGAAGCGGCTAAAGAAAAAGCCGGGGCTATCACGCCTGTCCCCGGCGGGGTTGGCCCCATGACCATTGCCTGCCTGTTACGCAATACCCTGAAGGCTGCGCAAAACCGTTCTTGACCCCTAACAGAAAAAGTCTCTCGCGATCTTATCTCTATTCTGGAAGGGTTGCCGGTAAATTTTTCATATCAATCGGCTGGGCTTCTGGAAGTTCTGGAAACATTGACAGATCTGGTTTTACGATCGGTGGCAGATCCAGTTCAACCTCTTCAAACATATCAGCAGGGACCAGACAGACATTTTTCTCCGGATGCTCTGTATCAATAGGTTCCTGAACCCCTTGACCATTTCCGCAAGTGCCTGTGCCTCCTCCGCAACTACCGCCAACGCCCATCCCCTTGACGTTTCCTTCCGCACACTTGCTGGTGTTTTCTTTTTTGAGGATGGCGGTTGCGTAAGCCTCGCTCCAACCTTTATCCGTCATATAGGCCTTGACGATATCACGGTGCTTCATATCATCCGGCGGATTCATAATAACAGGAATAGTGGCTTTGATATTCTTGACATGTATCACACCCCCCTCATGCTGTGTAATGACAGGTTTTGTCAAAGATACAAAGTATTTATCGGGTTCCGATCCCAAAGGCACCAATTGAAAGATAGAGCCATCTTTATTCAACACCTCTTCAGGCAGGATCAGAATATCTTCATCTGCCGGGATGGGAATCAAGACCTGATGCGTGTCCTTTGCAGCAATTTCACCCACACGCGGCGCATTGACATATATATTTACGTTTCCGCCTTTTGGCCCACCAAAACTGATAAAATCAATCTTTCCCAGTACGGGTGAAGACGTCTCATCCAGAAAAATGGCGACGATATCATCCTTTTTAAGCCCGGTTGTGTATTCTTCTTCCAGATATCCACTCAGCCAAAGCTGCTCGCCGTCCCCAATCCAGTAAATTGGCTCGGCTCCCTTCACCTCTTGCCCAGTTTTCAGGTCTGACCAGATCACCGTCCCACGCAGAGGTGCCCGGACAATGCTGTCTTCAAGTTTTTCTTCAATAATCGCCAGTTCCGCACGGATCTGTGCCAGCTTTTGAAGGTTATTATCCCAGATTTCAGGTTTGACCAGTTCCTTTTCAACCAGCTTCTCTATTCTGCGCAAATGTCCCGTATATTCGTTCCGCTCATTTTGCAAGGCCATTTTACGCTCACGCAGGGCTGTGTCATCCAGCCGCAGCAAAGGCGCCCCACTTCCTATCTCATCCCCCGGCCAGGCATATATCTCCTTGATCACACCATCACGGGGAGCCTGTACTTCCCCAGCCTGTCTTGGGGAAACTTCCATCGTCAATGGAATAGATTTTTGAATGGGTGAAAGTATTGCCGTTGTGAACTCATAATCTCTGGCACTTACAGAGCAAGGCAAACAACAGATAATGAACAAAAAGAGGAATAACTTATAAGAATACATTGTAATAGTTAACGCCCTTTTGTTCATTTTCGCAAGTTTTAAAGTTTTTCCAAAACGTAAAAATCTCTGAAAACTCCATAAAGAAAGGCTTGCAATTTAAAGGCAAACTACTTATTGTCTGATTTCTTCTTGCGCTCGTAGCTCAATTGGATAGAGCACCTGACTACGGATCAGGAGGTTGAGGGTTCGAATCCTTCCGAGCGCGCCAAATATAACTCATTGTTTTTATTAAAAATATTTTTATGCAATAAGTTAGATTTGCTAAGGATAAATCTTAAGCTCCTCATAATATTACATTCTTTGAGTTCGAACTTCACTTAGGTATTCACTTAACTATATGATATTATTGGGTATTTTATATTATGTCACCTAAGATTAAAAGGGATAATTCGGCCAACGACCCAACAAAGGCCAAATTTCCCCAATAATTATCACTGGATTTTCCTTCAAAATAGAGGCGCTCAAGAGGTAATAATTTTTTACCTATCAAATATAAACAACGATAAACGACGCAATAAAGCCCCCATGAACAAATCCTAAGACGCGAACTTGCTTTTTTAATTTGGCAATTATCCCCTTGACGTATGTGGTTCATTTTGATATATTCCTTGTATGACTTACAGCGTACTTGAATTTATGAAACAGTTTCCAGATGACGATGCGTGTCTGGAACATCTTTTTGTTACTAGGTTTGGCAAGGTTGAAGAAGCCCATTGTCCGAAATGTGGAGAAATTGGTAAAATCCGAAAACTGTCTAAAATGCCAGCATACACCTGCAACTGCGGACATCACATTCACCCTATGAAAGATACTCCTTTTGAGCGTTCTACTACTCCCTTGCAAAAATGGTTCTACGCTATGTATCTCTTCACGACCTCCAGACACGGTGTTCCTGCCAAAGAATTGCAAAGACAGCTTTCTGTTACTTATAAAACCGCATGGCGTATTGGTCACGAAATTCGCAAATACATGGCAAAAATAGACGGAGATAACGGACTTTCTGGTACGGTTGAGGCGGATGAAACCTACGTTGGAGGTAAGAAACAAGGAAAACGCGGACGTGGTGCGGCGAACAAAACGGTTGTTTTTGGTATGCTTGAAAAAGGCGGTGACGTTATCACTAAGATCGTCCCAAACGCGGGTCGTAAAATTTTGCAAAGTCATATTTCTGCCAATGTTACGAAGGGTTCTGAAATGCAAACCGATGAATGGAGTGGTTATAAAGGGCTTTCCGCTAAAGTGTATTAGTTGAGATTTAATCTGACATTCTTTAAAAACTGTATATGAAAG
>CAKZKV010000032.1 GCA_937124505.1 uncultured Alphaproteobacteria bacterium | reverse complement strand
CAATATTGAAACGCTGGCGGAAGTCCTGGCGGATCGTTTATTTATGATCGACCAGAGCAATGCTGCCGTTTATGACCGGAATCTGAAAAATTTCAAACAGAAATGGACGGCTTCCATGCAGCGCTGGAACGCAGAGAAAGCGTCCCTGAAAGGTAAAAAAGTTGTGGTTTATCACAATAGCTGGGCCTACCTGCTGAACTGGCTGGGGATGGAGGCGGTCGCCTCGCTGGAACCCAAGCCGGGACTGCCGCCCACGGCCTCACATTTGGAGGATGTGCTGAAAACCGTTCGGGGGCAGAACATTAGTGCTATTCTGGTTGCGCCTTTTGAAAGCGAAGATGCCGCGCAGTGGCTTTCCGAAAAATCGGGCATTCCGATTGTCAGATTGCCTTTTACGGTTGGAGGGAGTGATAACGCAGATGATCTTGAAGACCTGTTTACCGAAACCGTTCGGTTGTTAAATGATGTAATGCTATAACATACCCCAAAGACGTCATCCCGGCGAAAGCCGGGATCTCGTTGTTTTTTAACACGAAGGACACGAAGAATGCACGAAGACACCGTACCTCCATACTGTCATTCCCGCGAAAGCGGGAAGCCAGTTTTAGGAGGTAGAAAATGAAACCCAAAATTTTTGATAGTCACAATGAAACTGATTTTCGGTACACCGCATGTTTGAACTACGGACTTGACGCTTATCCCTTTGTGCGAGGCTATAAAGAAGCTGCCGACATTCTGATACAAAATTTATCTGAAACGGATGGTAGATCTATTGATGGCCTTGTCTATCCCATATGCTATTTATACCGCCACCACATTGAAATTTTTATCAAGGATATTATTCACGTATGCGGTTACCTCTATGATGACATTGAAGAAGAAGCAAACAAATTTCTTGCCAAGCGAAGCCATTCAATTTCGGGGCTATGGAATAAACTCAAGGAGTATTTAATAATCAGTGGTGAATATGAAACGGAAATTCCAGAAGAATTAGCCCAATTCGATCATCTGATTTCTGAGCTTTCTGTCTTTGATCCGTCCGGTACCGCCTTTCGTTATCATAAAGATACAAATGGGAGGATTTTACTTCAAAATCCAGAAACAAAAGAGCCTGTAAGGCATTGTGACGTGTTTGCGCTTCATGATGAAATGCAAAAATTATCAAAAATATTAGAATGTGTTGATATGGATTTAAGTGTGAAACTTGATTTCAAATTAGATTATATCAGGGAAATGCAAGAATATTAATCACCGGATGCCCGCCTGCGCGGGCATGACGATGGAGGCGTGAAAATTCTCTGCGCCTCTGCGGTAAATACAAAAAAAAGGCCCCTGAAATGACCGCCATATTCTCTCCCGACATGCTGACCATTCTCGCTCCGGCTTTTATAGCCGGGGCGGTGATTTCACTGGCGCATGTGCCGTTAGGCATTGAGGTCTTGCGGCGCGGCATCATCTTCCTCGATCTGGCCGTGGCACAGTTTGCCGCGCTGGGCATGCTGGCCTTCCAGTACGTCATCGGCTAAACGCCAAAAACAAAAA
>CAKZKV010000031.1 GCA_937124505.1 uncultured Alphaproteobacteria bacterium | reverse complement strand
GTCGTGATTGAAAAATAAAAATTTTTATGATTTTTGAACTCTTAACCATTTTTCTTTAAAATCAAAGTAGTAACAAAAAATGATTTAGAATCAATGTGTTGCGCTGCAGCATTCGAGGTGTTTTCTCTTGGCAAGGTGCAGCAAAATGATATATAGCCATAAGAACGTCAATAAATTATGGAGTGCTCTATGGCTCAGGCAAAAAGGAAACCAGATTTGCATGCCATTTCAAATTCAAAACTAAATCCGTCCAAAGACGAACTCAAAAAATATTATCGTGATATGCTGTTGATCCGGCGTTTTGAAGAACGTGCCGGGCAGTTTTACGGACGTGGTCTGATTCGTGGATATTTTCATGTTTATATCGGTCAGGAAGCCGTTGTAACAGGGATACAATCTCAACAGATAGAACAAGATACAGTCGTGACGGCGTATCGCGACCACGGACATATGCTGGCGTGCGGGATGGATCCGAAGGAAGTCATGGCAGAATTGACCGGGCGTGTGACGGGATGTTCACGCGGCAAGGGCGGCTCTATGCATATGTTTTCCCGCAAGAAAAACTTCTACGGCGGGCATGGAATCGTCGGAGCCGGCACGTCAATTGGAACGGGATTGGCCTTTGCACATAAATATTCAGAAGATGCCGGCGTGTCGGTCAGCTATATGGGCGATGGAGCGGCCAATCAGGGGCAAGTGGCGGAATGTTACAACATGGCGGCGCTCTGGAAACTGCCAGTCTTGTATGTCATAGAAAACAACAAATATGCGATGGGAACGTCCGTGAACCGCCATGCCGCCGGTGACTTATACAAACGCGGCGAGGGGTATGGCATTCCGGGCGAGCAGGTCGATGGACAAGACCTGTTCAAGGTACAGGAAGCAGCACGGCGGGCGCTGGATCACATACGGGATGGAAACGGCCCGTACATTCTGGAAATGATGACATACCGCTATAAGGGTCATTCTGTGTCCGATCCCGCGAAATACCGCAGCAAGGACGAGTTGGAAGACTGGAAAAGCAATCGTGACCCGATCAATTTGCTGAAAACCTATATACTTGAAGAAGCGGGGTTGAGCGAAAGTGAAGATATCAAGCCCATTGATCAGGAGATAAAGAAAATTATCGCGGAAGCGGCGGATTTTGCGGAAAATTCACCTGAACCTGATGTTTCCGAACTCTGGACGAACGTTCTGGTTGATGTTGACTAAAATCTGCGGGAGTGCAAATGCAGCCAATCAGGCAATTTAAACCGGATGGCGCCACAGATGTTTTTGACTGGGGCGTAACGTTTTCCAATGCAAATGCTGTCTTACTCTCCATTGACGGGGAGCACGGTACATTTCTCAATCATGCCAGTGACAAGACATATCTTATCGTTTCCGGCAGCGTTGTTTTTTATGTTGAAGAGGAAATGTTTCATTGCGATTCCCCCTCCTGTTTTGTAATAGAAAAAGGGAAAAAACATAAAATGATTGGTGCGGTGGCAAAACTGGTTTGCATTTCAGAGCCTCCCTTTGATCCAAAAAGTGAAGATATTTTAAACACATAATTTTTTTTAATTCAGAACATTAAATCAATAAGGAAAGTGACATAAACTATGACGATTCAACGTTTCCATACCAACGAACGCATGAGCCAGATTGTGGCGCATGATGATACGGTTTACATCGCGGGGCAGGTTGCCTGGCAAAATCGTGGCGGATCAATTACCGATCAGGCAAATGAGATTCTCTCCGTCATTGAAAAATATCTGGATGAAGCTGGCAGCGACAAGGAACATATGCTCTCTGTCTCTGTCTGGTTGTCCGATGCTGCATCGCAGCTTGAAGAGTTTAATCAGGTCTGGGATAAATGGATACCGGAAGGTCATGCCCCCACGCGTGCCTGTGTGCAATCAACGCTTGTGGCGCCTGATTTTCATGTTGAGGTGGCTGTGACAGCCGCTAAAAAAGCGTAAGGAAGAAGATATGAAATTACTCGCCAATACCCTATTTTTTATTGCCTTGTAAAAGTGGAGTAGAACATGGTTAGTCGTCATAAAGAAGTATGGATGCCCTTTGCCGGGGCTTTTATTATAGGAACATTGGCCATTATGGCGATTGTTTCATTCCTTGGCGGTTTTCTGGCGCCTGCGTTAGATACTATTTTTTATCCCAGAGGGGCTGTTTATGAAACGGCTGGTGGTATGTTTAAGAGCAAAGGAGAGAAATTTGCAGATGTCATAGAGATTATCTTTACCATCATAGGAATGTTTATCCTGTTTTTTTATTTAAAGGCCAAATTAATGCCACAGCATCAGGAAATTTCAGAGCAAGATTACAGAGAAAGAGATTAAATGCCGACAAATATTTTAATGCCAGCCCTGTCGCCGACCATGACGGAAGGAACGCTTGCAAAATGGATCAAGAAAGAGGGGGACGCGGTGTCTCCTGGTGATGTGATCGCCGAGATTGAAACGGACAAAGCTACGATGGAAGTTGAGGCCGTCGATGAAGGTATTCTGGGCAAACTCCTGATTGAAGATGGAACGGAAGGTGTGGCGGTGAACGCGCCAATCGCGGAACTCATCTGCGATGAGGAGGATCAGATAAGCGGATTATCGGATGAACAAAAGAAAGATGGAAAAGAATCCGATCATCCGGTTATCAAGTCATCTGATCATCCGCAAAACCGCGATATCCTCTATGCACAGGGTGCTGTTATAGAACCACCTGTCTTTGATGAGGAAGCACCGTTTGCAGACACCTATCACTGTACGGTGCGGGAAGCCTTGCGTGATGCGATGTCCGAAGAAATGCGCAAGGACGAGGCGATTTATCTGCTTGGTGAAGAAGTGGCACAGTACAACGGTGCGTTTAAAGTCTCTCAGGGGATGCTGGAAGAATTCGGTGAAAAACGGATTGTTGACAGCCCGATCACGGAACATGGTTTTACAGGGATGGCAGTCGGCTCTGCCATGCGCGGATTAAAGCCGATTGTCGAGTTCATGACCTGGAACTTTGCGATGCAGGGCATTGATCATATTATTAACTCTGCAGCCAAAACATTATATATGGCTGGCGGAGAACTTGGCTGCCCGATTGTCTTCCGCGGATCAAACGGCGCAGCGTTTGGGGACGGGGCGCAGCATAGCCAGGACTATGCCAGCTGGTATGCACATATTCCGGGCCTTAAAGTGGTGGCCCCTTATTCCGCCGCCGATGCGAAAGGTTTGTTGAAAGCCGCTATTCGTGATCCGAACCCTGTCGTTGTTCTGGAGCATGAAAAACTTTATGGAGAAGCCGGGGATGTTCCAAAAGATGAAGACTACGTCATTCCGATTGGGAAGGCGAAGGTTGAGCGGGAAGGAACTGACGTGACGATCGTGTCCTATTCTCTGCAAGTTGGCCTGTGTCTTGAAGCTGCCGAGAAATTGGCCGAAGAAGGCATTGATGCTGAAGTCATTAACCTGCGTACCATTCGCCCGCTGGATCGTTGGACAATTTTGCAGTCCTTAAAGAAAACCAACCGCATTGTCAGTGTGGAAGAGGGGTGGCCATTTGCCGGGATTGGCGCGGAAATTGCCGCCCTGTGTATGGAACACGGATTTGACGATCTGGATGCCCCGGTGATGCGGGTACACGGCGCCGACGTGCCTATGCCTTATGCCGCTAACCTCGAAGCGCTGGCCCTTCCGCAGGTTGACGAGATTGTGCAAGCTGCGAAGCTGACATGTTATAAATAATTTGGCAGATGTTATTCAAAATGCGGCGTTCGACACTAGGTTTTTTTGACAAGGTTCCCTTTTTTGCCTGTTTAAGGTCGTATCTGTCAATTTCCAAAGCCGCTTCGATGTCAATAGAAGGGGCTTCCATACTAGTCTTCGCCGCATCCCGGGCCGCATCGTCGTTCATGACCTCTATGATTTCTGCCGCCGTGTGGACAATATTTGAAAAAGTGGTGCAAGCGTTGCCGTTACAATTGCCATTTAAGAAAGCAATAATTGTGTTGCCAAGCCATTCTCGGGGGTCTTCTTCTGCAAAGCAGGTTGGTTCTTCTGCCAGTGGGTCGTATTCAAAACTCGTCGCATCGAGAAATGAAGCTCTGGAAGTTTCGTCAAATGTCATGCCACCCTCTTTATTTTTATAGTGACTGATGCAATAACAAAGAAACGTTTTCAACGTCAAGGAAAAATATTATGCCAATTAAAATTACAATGCCAGCCATGTCCCCGACCATGACGGAGGGAACTCTCGCCAAATGGATCAAAAATGAGGGAGATCAGGTCGAAGCAGGGGACGTGATTGCCGAAATTGAAACTGATAAGGCGACAATGGAAGTGGAAGCCGTTGATGAAGGCAAGCTGGCAAAAATCCTGATCACGGAAGGCACGGAAAATGTGCCGGTGAATGAGATGATTGCTGTTTTGCTTGAAGAAGGAGAAGATGAAAGCGCGATTGCGGGATTTTTGAAAGAGGGCGCAAATGATAAAGTTACAGAATCTCAGAATCCCGGAACCTCGGAATCTCAGAAAGATAGTGAGCCGGAAACTTCTAAGATTCTGCGATTCCAAGATTCTGATCATCGGATCATCGCGTCTCCCTTGGCCAAGCGGATTGCGGCTCAAAATAACCTTAATCTGGCGCAGGTTTCAGGCAGTGGGCCGAATGGACGGATTGTGAAGGATGATGTTGAAAAAGCCCTGAAAAGCGGTGGTGTGCCTGCACCTGCCGGAGGAAGCTCTCCCATGGCAACAGGCGTCGATGCGCGGGCGCTTGCGGATGCTTATGGTATGGAATATGAGGTCGTCAAAAATTCCGGTATGCGAAAGGTGATCGCCAAACGCCTGCTGGAATCCAAACAAACCGTGCCGCACTTTTACCTGAGTGTGGAATGTCAGCTTGATAACTTGCTGGATGCCAGAAAGTCGATTAATGCCGAGGCAGACGGCGCTTATAAACTTTCCGTGAATGATTTTGTGATTAAAGCGGTTGCCGAGGCGCTGCACAAATATCCGGCGGCGAATGTGGCCTGGACGGAAGATGCTATTTTGCAATTCAAGCACAGTGATGTCTCTGTGGCTGTGGCAACGGAGAGCGGCCTGATCACGCCGATCATCAAAAAAGCGGAAGAAAAATCCCTGCGCGAAATTTCCGAAGAAATGAAAGATCTGGCGAAGAAGGCGCGTGATGGCAAGCTGCGCCCGGAAGAGTTTCAGGGCGGCACGTTCTCCATCTCCAATCTGGGGATGTATGGCATAGATACATTCTCCGCCATTATCAACCCGCCGCAAAGCTGTATTATGGCGGTCGGCGCGGGGCAGGAAAAACCGTATGTCAAGGACGGGCAGATCGCCATCGGCACCTTTATGAATGTCACCCTGTCTACCGATCATCGCAGTGTTGACGGGGCGGTTGGCGCGGAATTCCTGAAGGTTTTCAAACGCCTGATCGAAAATCCCGTTTTAATGATGGTGTAGTTTCATTACGCGAAAACGCGAAGGTTCGAAAATGGAATTTTTATCTGCTGCGGATAAACATATTGGCCGTATAAACCTTGTGGATATCCGGGCCGATTTACATACGTTCGGCATCGAATATCCATCCAGCGGTCAAAATGTCGGGTTTTTAAGGCAGCGTATCAAGAATGATGAAATAGTCATCGCGATTGAGGGAGAAGACCTCTCCGGATTTATTGTATTCGAGGTCTTTTGGAAGGAGAAAGTCTGTTATATTCATCAAATTTCCGTGGCGCCTGAATATCAAAGACAGGGCATCGCTACAACGCTAATGGAAAAAGCCATTGAACGTGCCAAAATGAAGGGCTGTGACATCATCAGTTTAACCACCACATTATCCGCTCCCTGGGGCGTTGGCCTCTATCAAAAACTGGGGTTTTTACAAAAAGAATTGGAAGATGTTCATCAGGAAATACAGCCTTACTTACAAGGGGGACTTGTCTATCAGCCTGAGACTAAAGGATATTTTGAATTAAGAGTATAAGGGGGACCTTGTAAAGGTCGTTTTTTATTATAAATGAGCAAAAGGTAACACTTATGGAATTTCTGATTATTGCAAAGGATGGTACGGATTGTGATGCTTTATCGCGACGGCTGACAGTGCGGGAAAAGCATATCGCTCTCAGTGATGAGGCCATTCAGCGCGGGGAACAGGTTGTGGGCGCGGCAATCTTAAACGAACAGGGGCAAATGGCCGGTTCAGCGATGATTGTTGACTTTCCTGATCGTGAAGCGTTACAAAAATGGCTTGATCATGAACCATATGTGACAGGAAACGTATGGCAGGATATTCAGGTTTTCCCGTGTAAAATAGGCCCAAGCTTTCAAAATATAAAAAGATCTTCATAACGTCGCGCGTTCGCGTACATAAAAAAGGAAAAAATATGTCTGATAAAAACTTTGATTTGATTGTGATTGGTGGTGGGCCCGGCGGGTATGTCGCGGCGATCCGGGCGGCGCAGTTAAAAATGAAAGTCGCCGTCGTGGAAAAGGCGCACTTGGGCGGCATTTGTCTGAACTGGGGCTGTATTCCGACCAAGGCGCTGCTCCGAACTGCTGAAGTGTATCATTTGATGCACCGGGCGGAGGAATTCGGACTAAGCTGTAAAGGCGTGGAGTTTGATCTGCAAAAAATCGTGGAGCGCTCCCGCGGCGTGGCATCGCAACTCTCTGCGGGGATCAAGCACCTGTTAAAGAAAAACAAGGTCACGGTTTTTGACGGGGAAGCCCAATTAAAGGGGAAAGGCAAAGTATCCGTCAATGGAAAGGAGGAGCTCTCCGCCAAAAATATTATCGTTGCCACGGGGGCGCGGGCGCGGGTTCTTCCCGGACTGGAGCCGGACGGGGAACTGGTCGTGACGTACAAGGATGCCATGACACCGAAAACCATGCCGAAAAAGTTGTTGGTAGTCGGCTCCGGCGCCATCGGGATCGAATTTGCGAGCTTTTACAACACCATGGGCGCAGATGTGACGGTGGTTGAGGTGATGGATCGTGTGTTGCCCGTTGAAGATGAAGAAATCTCAAAACTGGCGCAAAAAGCCTTTGAAAAGCAGGGGATGAAGATTATCACCAGCGCGAGCGTCAAAAAGCTGGAAAAAAGCAAAAAAGATGTGACCGCTCATATTGAGGTGAATGGCAAAACCGAGAAACAGACCTTTGACCGGGTGATTATGGCGGTCGGGATCGTTGGCAATACGGACGGGATCGGCCTTGAAAATACCAAAGTCAAAGTAGATCGCGGACATATTATCACCAATGACTGGCTTGCCACAGATGAGCCGGGCGTTTTTGCAATCGGCGATGTCACAGGCCCGCCCTGGCTGGCGCATAAAGCTTCCCATGAGGCAATTATTTGTGTTGAGAAAATCGCCGGTGTGAAGGGCGTGCATCCGATGAACAAGTCCAATATTCCAGGTTGTACCTATTGTCATCCGCAAGTTGCAAGCATCGGTTTGACCGAAGCAAAGGCAAAAGAGGCCGGATACAAGGTCAAGGTCGGCGACGTGCCCCATCCGATGGAGGAGGACCACTG
>CAKZKV010000030.1 GCA_937124505.1 uncultured Alphaproteobacteria bacterium | reverse complement strand
TTCTATGCCGTTTTGAAGACGGACATAGACAAACCCTTCCCCGGCATTATTCACACGGGGTGCCAGATCGTCCTTGCGCGGCGCGGTATTCACAAAAAATTTCTGATAGGCCCCTAACTGACTATTGATCGCAAGTTGTCCCAGCACAAAGCCGGTCGCATACGTATCAAAGGGCGGCACGGAATAGCAACGGATTTTTGTATCCGGGTCGGCTATTTCAGAAATCAGCCTTTGCGTCACCTCCGCAAAGGCCAGATCATGCAGATCCCCATAATCCGCCACGACATAAACAACTCTATGATCTCCAAAATCCATTATTTAAACTCCCTGAAATGAATACCTTGATGAAGCATGTCCTCTAATAATGCCGTGGTATGGGTAAATAAATGGTTATGATCGTGTGCTAAAATAATATTGCTGCTTTCTTCCGACGCCAGCCAGGAATCATCTGCAATTTTCTGTTTCAATGCCTCCACGCTCTGGTAGGGCCAGTCTTTGGCGTATTCTTTAAAATCAGGGTTAATCATCCAGTCGGACGTGGAATAGGTACACAGAGAGTCCACCGCCTCCGCCAGTTCCGTGTCCTTATACCAGTCAAAGGTAATGTCCTTGTAAACATCCGCAGAAAATCCTTCCGCTCTTAAAAAGTCCTGAAACGCTTCCTTTTTTTCAAAATCTGCTGCGGTGGGCGTAACAGCCTTTAAATTCACGCCTTTTAAAAACAATTCCTGTATAGTTTCTGTATGTGGCCCGGTTTTGTTAAAATCCACCACCCACGTGCCGCACCCGCGATCCAGATCACGGAAGCGAAATAATTTATGAGACCGTGACTTTCCGGCCTGCCTGTACAGGGTTTCAATGATCTTCTCGGTTTTTAGGACTTGCTCTTTCATCTCTGCCAGAGATAAATCGGAAAAGCGCGGATGCGTGTAGGTATGGTTTCCAATGATATAGCCATGGGAAATGGCTTTCAGGATCGGGGCCGGGCGCTGCTCCATCCCCTCACACGGAATGCCAAGATCTGTATAAGACGATCCGATGCAGAAAAAAACCGCCGGAATGTCTCGTGCGGCAAGCCAGTCTACGAAATCATTCGTATGTTTCGTGGGCGAATCGTCAATGGTTAAATAAGCCTGTTTCATTTTATGCTCCCATCATGCAGTTTTCTTTTGTCTTAGCAGAATTGCCCCCATTTTGACAGATCATGATTTTGAGGTTTACTGTTTTTTAATTACTGATAGACTACTATTGGTTGCATTATAAAAGTATAATTCTATGGATATTTTATTAGTAGAAGATAATGATGATGTCAGGGAATCGCTTTGCGAAATGCTTTCCATGTATGGTCATCATGTGATCGAAGCATGCAACGGTCTGGAGGCTGAACAACGCCTTACGGAACAAACCTGTGATGTTATAATCACGGATATCATGATGCCGCATAAAACCGGCTTTGATCTGATTACCGAGACAAAAAACAAACATCCTGAAATAAAAATTATCGCCATGTCTGGCGGCGGCACGTCCATGACGTCCGAAATGGCTGTGCATCTTGCCGGCATCCGTGCGGATAAAGCTCTCTCAAAACCTTTCATGCCACAAGACATTCTTGACGCGATTCAGGAAGTGACCTCAGATAACTAGTCCAATCGTGATCAGCAATCCGATATCACGGTTATCCCTGAACATACGTAGAGAAGACTCCTGATCATCCGGGTTCCATTCCGCAAGACGATATCCCCCATAGGCAAAGGACAAAAGCAGCATGATAAACCCGCTCCAGCTCAGCGGCGAGTTGATCGCAATGCCAATGAATAACAGCATGGCAACAATGTAGAATCCGTAAACACAGGCGCGGCTTTTGTCTCCGAACAACAGGGCCGTTGATTTGATCCCGACCTTCAGATCATCGTCCTTGTCCTGATGCGCGTAAACCGTATCATAGCCAATCGTCCAGAAAAAACACGCCAGATATAACCCCACGGACAGCAAGCTATAATCCCCCGTCACAGCGCTCCAGCCGATCAGCGCGCCGAAATTAAAGGTCAGCCCCAGAAACGCCTGCGGCCACCAGGTGTAACGCTTCATCAGGGGATAGAGGATAATCAGCGGTACGGACAAAAACCCAAGCAAAATCGCCGGAAGCGGCAGGCAAAAAAGGTTCGCCAGCCCGCACAGGGACAGGATCACCAGAAAAATGCTTGCATCCTCAACGCTGATCTGCCCGGACGCAATCGGGCGGCTGGCCGTGCGCTCCACTTTCCGGTCCAGATCGCGATCCCACAAGTCATTGACCATACATCCCGCCCCGCGCATCAGGATTGCGCCAACCCAGAACAATCCCATCAAAAAGGCAGTCTGCCCCGTAATCTCCGGCGAGGCCATCAAGATACCCCACCAGGACGGCAACAACAGCAACCACCATCCAATTGGCCGGTCCAGACGCATGGCATAGGCATAAGGCCGCATCGCCTGCGGCAGGCACTCAATCCAGGTTTTTTTTCGAATATCCGTAAACGCCATGGTACTTTATATCATCTAGACGTCGATTTCGCATTGTCAAAATGCTATGGTCAGGCATGTCAAAGATGGTAAAAATCCTCTACGGCCCGACTGCCAGCGGCAAATCCGCCGCAGCATTGGAATATGCTGCACAAAATAACGCTGTCATCATTAATGCCGATGCCATGCAGTGCTACCGTGATTTGCCACTCCTGACGGCGCAACCCGATGCGGAGGAACAAAATGCTGCACCTCACAAGTTATATGGTTTTATAGATGCCAGCCGGAATATCATCGTCACAGACTGGATGGATCATGCCATTGCCGAGCTCAAAAAAAGTTTTTCTGAGAACAAGCAGCCCGTCCTTGTTGGGGGCACAGGCTTTTACCTGAAAACCCTGATGGAAGGCCTGTCCGACATCCCGGACGTGCCGCCAGAGGTACGTGCAAAAGCCGAAAACATTTATGAAGAAGCGGGGCTGGAACCGCTCATAAAAGATTTGAAGCGCCACAATGCTGCGGATGCAGAGTCCATAGACCTGCACAATTCCCGCCGCGTCATCCGCGCCTGGGAAGTGTTGCAGCATACGGGCCGCAGTTTGCAGGACTGGCAAAAACAAAATAAAACCACCCCGCCAACGGACTATGAATTTGAAATTGAATTAATCACCCGCCCGCGTGAGGAATTAATCACCCGCATTCACACCCGTTTTGATCATATGATCGAAAACGGCTTGCTGGAGGAGGTGGAAGCCCTGTCCGAACGCATTGACCGGGGGGAGGTCGCGGAAGACAACCTCATCATCAAGGCCCACGGCTTCCGCCCCCTAAGGGTGTACCTGAAAGGTGAGATGCCTCTGGAGGAGGCCATCACGCGCGCAAAAACAGAAACGCGGCAATACGCCAAGCGGCAAATGACCTGGGCACGGCAGCAATTTGGATTTCAAACATAAAAAAAGCCCCGCTTTCAGCGGGGCTTTGGCTTTGTTTTTAATTTGCAGCAAATTTAGAAACGATATGTTGCAGCAAAAGAGAGGATGCCGACATCCCCTTCTGTCTTGACGTTTGTGGTCGCGGACGTTCCGGCGGTCGGCACTTCCGTCAAATTGACGACTTCGCTGGCCACATCCACATAAACGGCGCTCATATCAATGCTCCAGTTTTCATTGATGTCATAGGACGCGCCCGCAGCAAACCACTGGCGGTCACCGTCGGGAATGGACGTGGTGCGGAACTGGTCGATAGTGGGTGTCTGGTCATATTGATAACCGGCACGCAGCAACCATTTATCATTCAGCTGATAACGGGCACCGACCGCAAAGGTATTGGTATCTTCGTAATTTAATGTCTTGGTGGACCCGCCGCCAATGGCAAACTCAACCGGGATCGAATCAAATTTGTCCCATCCGATCCAGCTGACACTTCCGACCAGCTCCAGATTTTCCGTCACACGCTGCGCAATGGAAAT
>CAKZKV010000029.1 GCA_937124505.1 uncultured Alphaproteobacteria bacterium | reverse complement strand
CTGCTGATTATGGCGGCTCTTGAGGATCAAACCGCGAAAGAACTTTACGACCTTGCCAAAGAACTGGGTATGGATGTGCTGGTGGAAGTGCATGACAGCAACGAACTGGAGCGCGCCATGGCGCTAAATCCTGATATGATCGGGGTCAACAGCCGCAATCTCAAAACCCTTGAGGTCAATATTCAAACTGCGCATGATCTGATTCGCCAGATGCCGAGCACCGTCCTGAAAATCGCGGAAAGCGGCATCCATTCCCATAAGGATATCAAGGCGCTCACAACCTCCGGCGCACAGGCGTTTCTGGTCGGGGAAAGTCTGATGCGGCAGGAAAATATCATTGAAGCGACAAAAAACTTGCTGGGAACGAATTGACACAAAACAGGAACTTATATAGAACATAAGAAGAAGACTTTTTTGATCCAGTAAGGAGACCGGGACATGCTCACCAGAAAACAGCGTGATTTGCTGCTATATATCAACGAACGTATGCGTGGCGGAGATATCGCACCGTCCTTTGATGAAATGAAAGAGGCCCTCGGCCTGAAATCCAAATCGGGCATTCACCGCTTGATTTCCGGTCTGGTGGAACGCGGCTATCTCGAACGCCTGCCGAACCGGGCACGGGCACTGAATATTATCAAACTGCCGGAGATATCAGATACGATAGCCCCGTCATCTGCACCCCCGTCACCTCTGCCTGATCTGGCCATGTTTGTGCAAATCCCGTTGCTGGGAAAAATTGCCGCTGGAACACCGATTGAGGCCATTCGCCACGAAGAAGACCGCCTCGACCTGCCATCACACATGATCGGCAAAGGAGAGCATTACGCCCTGCGCATTGATGGCGATTCCATGATCAAGGCCGGAATTCACAACGGCGATACGGTCATCATCAAGCGCTGCGAAACCGTCAATAACGGCGATATTGCCGTGGCTCTGGTAGACGACTCAGAAGTCACACTGAAACGCTTCTATAAGGAAAACGGACATATCATCCTGAAGCCGGAAAATGATGATTATCAGGGCCAGGAATTTGAAGCAGGGCGTGTTCAGGTGCAGGGCCGCCTCGTCAGCCTTGTGCGGGTTTACTGAGCACTCCACGGACGCTGCCCGCGAATTTCCGTCACTGTTTGCAGATCCATATCAGACTTATCAAACCTGATTTCGACCGCGCCGTTTGTTCGCGTAAAACGTTTGTCTATGACGTTTTTTGCAGCACAGTTCCGGGGAACATAGGTCTTGGCAATCAAGATATCCGCCCACTGACAATCCGCATGAATCGCATAGTCCGTTGCCGGCCACGCAATATTATACTCTCCGACTCTCATACGGCATCCCTCGCCGCCGCACTGGATTTGTTGATGTTCCGCCAGTTTATGAACATCCTCTTCCGTCAACCCCAAACGGCTTACCCAGTTTTCCCTTATGAATCGCCCGCTTCTTAAAGTTGAGGCATAAAACTGCTTTGCCTGATGATCGTAAAAACCTGTCAGTTTCAAATCTTCCGAGACATAAATCCGGCTGCTCTGTGGCTGCAAAAAGAGCCCTGCAACAGTCGCGGCGATGATCAAAAATCCAATTATTCTGAGGACATATGGCCCTAATGCAAAAAGTAATAACCCTGCGGTCAGAAGCGCAAAATCAAGCGCGGGAAACGCCATAAACCGGATCACAGCACCATCAATAGAGGACACATAATGCGCCACCGACAACACCCAGCCAACACCCTGCGCCATGAGCAACAAAGGAAGATCAGCCAGCCCGAACGGCATCAGCAGGTAAGACACCACTGCCAGCGGCATGACCAGAATCCCCATCACCGGCATCGCCATTAAATTGGCAAGCTCGCTATACATGCTCCACATTTGAAAATGATAAATCACAAAGGCCGCAATCGTCGCCCCGGAAATAATTGTTGTGACGATAATCCCCGCAAGATAGAGAAAGGATTTTTTTAAAATCCCGGCGTTACTATACAGGCCGCGTATCTGCGGACGAAAATAATCATAAAACGCCACCAGCCCCGTCACAACGGCGAAAGACATCTGAAAACTTGGTGTCATGAGAGACTCTGGGTAACTAAGCAAAATCACCAGTGCCGCAAACGCCACCATATGCAGCGAAAACGGCGAACGATCAACTATAATCGCAAACAGGGCAATCCCCGTCATCATCATGGCGCGCTGCGTCGGGATGTTCGCCCCGACCAGAAACATGTAGAAAAAGGCAAAGAGAAACGCAATCCCCGCCGCCCACTTCTTGATGGGATATCTGAGTGCCACGGAAGGAATGGCAGCCAACCCCAGACGCACAAAGAAAAAGATTCCACCCGCCACGAGACCCACATGCAGCCCGGAAATCGCCAGCAAGTGTGCCAGTCCGGCTTCTCGCATGGCGGTCAGGTCGGCTTCAGGAATCGTGCTTTTTTCCCCGGTCATAAAGGTGATCACAACGCCCCGCCCCTCTTCGGGCAGGGCCTCCTTGATCTGTGCGGCAACGGCCAAACGCAGATTTTCCCAGAAGTGAGAGAAACGGCTCTGCCCTGCGTCCTCCATGATCTCCGGCGGACGATAACTGAACCCAATTCCGCCCAGTTGCTTGAAATAGGCATGCTGCTGAAAATCAAACGCGCCGGGCGACACAGGGGCAGACGGCGGATGCAACGAGACAAGTGCCTTGACCACCTGCCCCGGCGCATACGCCTGTTCTCCCCTGACCCGAATACGCACCGTCCGCGGCGTTTCCTCCACTTTCAATTCTTCAATATGCAGATTGGTCAAGGTCAGTTTTTGCCCCTGACCTCCCGGCAGGATATCGACTTCCTTGATCGTGCCAACCACATCCGCAAATTTCAGTTCTTTTGTCAAAAGTGGGGAGGAAATATTGTTCGTTCTATGCTGGGCAAGGAAAAAACCACTGATCATCATACAAATGATAAAAGCCAACGTTCTTGGAAAATGTATTTCCGGCTTTTGACGATAGATTTCCTGCGCCCACAACAACACGCCCAGCGATAAAATCCATAAATTAAATACGATTTTGGCAGATGGCTCAAAGGTCAGAGCAAAATAAAGGGCGATTCCCGTCCCCAGCAAAACAGGAGCATAGAGCAGCGCATGTTCCGGCCTGAACTGGGCAGGCTGCAGAAGTCCCGCCAGAGCCTCTGCCACAGGCCTCCGGAAAGAAAAACGCAGGCCTGTCATATTAAAAGGGACGGAAAGCATCTTTATTTCTTTGCTGATTCTCTATATTAAAGAGGAAATCAAACCAGAAAGAAACCATATAACATCATGACAATTGTCACGCGCTTCCCTCCGTCCCCCACCGGCTTTTTACATGTTGGCAACGCCCGCACGGCTTATTTTAACTGGCTTTATGCCAGAGGCCGCGGCGGTAAATTTGTGGTACGGATCGAGGATACCGACCGCGCCCGCTACAAGGAAGAGTATGTCGATGCGATTATGAACGCGCTGGAATGGATGGGACTGGATCATGACGGAGAAATTATTTCCCAGTTTTCAAAGCAGGTGCGTCACGCCGAAGTCGTGCAGGAGCTTCTGGATAAAGGGCAGGCTTATTATTGTTACTGCTCCCCGGAAGAACTGGAAGAAATGCGCACCAAGGCCAAGGCAGAAGGCCGCCCAACCTTCTATGACCGGCGCTGGCGTGACCGCGATCATTCCGAGGCCCCGGCGGACATTAAACCTGTTGTGCGGATCAAGGCCCCGCTGGAAGGCAAAATGACCGTCCATGATGAGGTTCAGGGGGACGTGACCGTTGCGGCTGAACAACTGGACGATTTCATCATCCTGCGCAGTGATGGCGTGCCAACTTACATGCTGGCGGTGGTGGTGGATGATCATGACATGGGTATTACG
>CAKZKV010000028.1 GCA_937124505.1 uncultured Alphaproteobacteria bacterium | reverse complement strand
GCGTTGCTGCACGGCCAGATATTCCAGAATACGCTCTTTGACCTTTTCCAGCCCGTAATGGTCTCTATTCAGGATTTTTTCCGCCGCCGTGATATCTTTCTTGACGCGTGTGCGCTTTTTCCAGGGCACAGACAAAAGCCAGTCCAGATAATTTCTGACCACTGTGGCCTCTGCCGACATAGGGCTCATCAGACGCAGCTTCTTGAGTTCTGTTTCCGCCTTGTCTTTTGCTTCCTTGCTTAACTTCGTTTTCTCAACTTTTTCTTCCAATTCAGCCAGTTCGTCAAAACCGCCCTCGCCCTCATTCAATTCCTTCTGAATGGCCTTCATCTGCTCATTCAGATAATAATCGCGCTGGGTTTTCTCCATCTGCTTTTTGACGCGGCTGCGTACTTTCTGCTCGATATTCAACGAACCAATCTCTTTTTCCATCAGTTCGAAGATTTTTTCCAGACGCTCTGTTGTGTTGGAGACTTCCAGCAACTTCTGCTTTTCTTCCAGACTGATGGCCAGATGAGAAGCAATGGTATCCGCCATTTTGGCAGGTTCCCCGATCTGGTTCACGGAGACGATCACCTCCGGCGGAATTTTCTTGTTTAGCTTCACATACTGCTCAAACTGCCCCATGACCGTACGGGAGAGAATCTCAAGATCTTCATCTTCCTCTGCCTCGTCCGCAATATCTTCAATCACGGCCTCGGTAAAATCCCCGACCTCACGAAATTTTGTAATTTTTTTGCGCTGGTTGCCTTCGACCAGCACCTTGACCGTACCGTCCGGCAATTTCAACATTTGCAAAATCGTACCAATGACCCCTACCTCATGCAGGTCATTAATTGTCGGCTCGTTCTCGGACGTTGTTTTTTGCGTCACCAGCAAAATCTGCTTTTCGTCGTTCATGACATATTCCAGAGCCTTCACAGATTTTTTACGCCCTACGAACAAGGGCACAATCATGGCCGGAAATACAACAATATCGCGCAAGGGGAGAACCGGGAGTACTTTTTCTTCTGTGCTGTCAAACATATGCCTTGTCCGTCTGTCTTTTTATAAATGTCTAATGTTATATTTTATAATATAGGTGCTAATGAGTCATTAAAACAGTATTTGAAATATTATTCTGTGTTATTTACATTTCAGGGCATGGAAATAGAATCTTTATATAGTTTGATAGCAATGCCCCTACTGTTTTTTGTAACGATCCTTTACTTTGCCTCTTTGCTTTTTATTGCAAACAAATTCAGGGGCATTGCAAAAACTCTTCTTTCCCTTATATCTTACATTGTTTTTGCGCTATGCCTTATTTTTCCATTACTTTATCTGATACATGCGTTTAGGGAACAAATAAATGCGTCTGCACCCTATATATTTATCATTACAATGGTGTATGGAATAATTATATTTCCCAGCCTTTGGTATTTATTCAAATACAAGAAAAAAACTCTACAAAATGCAGGCTACTTTTTAAAAAAGTAGTCACGCATTCAATCTGAAAAATGATAAGTGCATCATTTCAATACATAGCATACAAAAAATCACGTAACCACAGAGAACTGGCACGGCATTCGCATAGGTTTCCATAGAATTATGGAGCAAGCCAATGCGAGAAACAGAACATCATAAAAGAAAAATCGATTATTTCCACGATTTTCCATGGAAATTCATCGCGTTAGTCCTGATTGGCATGTTTTTCATGCTGTCTTCGGCAGAGGCAAAAACTGCCCGGATCAAGGACATTGTTGATATTGAAGGGGTGCGCGACAACGTTTTGATTGGTTACGGTCTGGTTGTCGGCCTGAACGGGACAGGCGACACCCTGAACAACTCTCCCTTTACGGAACAATCCCTGACGGCCATGCTGGAGCGCCTCGGCGTCAATGTACGCGGGCAAAACCTGAATACCGGGAATGTCGCCGCCGTCATGGTCACGGCCACCCTGCCCCCTTTTCGGAATCAGGGCTCCACAATTGATGTGAATATCTCCTCCTTGGGTGACGCGGACAGCCTGCTTGGCGGGACTCTCCTCGTCACCCCTTTGATGGCAGCGGACGGTGAAGTCTACGCCGTTGCGCAAGGCCCCGTCACGGTCGCAGGCTTTGCCATTGAGGGAGAGGCCGCCTCCGTTGTCCAGAACATTCCAACTTCCGGGCGCGTTCCCGGCGGTGCGATTGTTGAGCGAGAGCTTGGCTTTAAGCTGGAAGACCTCGGCAATATCCGTTTGGCGCTCAAAAACCCGGATTTCACGACTGCGCGCCGGATTGCCCACGCGGTCAATGGCTTTATGTCCTCCAACATCGCCACGGCGGAAAACGATGCCAGTGTTTTGTTGAAAAAACCCAAAAGCTACAGTGGCTCGATTATTGATCTGATTACAGATATCGAACAACTTCCCGTTCAACCCGACCAACCCGCCCGCGTCGTAATTGACGAACGCAGCGGCACGATTGTGATCGGCGCGGACGTAAAAATCAGTCCGGTCGCCATCGCACAGGGCAACCTGACCATCAAAATCACCGAGACGCCGCAAGTCTCGCAACCCAACCCATTTGCGCAGCAGGGGCAAACCGTTGTTGTACCGCGTAGCGATCTGGATGTGAATTCCGGGGCCGATACCAAACTCGCCCTGCTGGAAACTGGCGTGACACTGCAAGACCTTGTGACTGGCTTGAACAAGCTGGGGATTGGCCCGCGGGACATGATTACCATCCTGCAGGCCATCAAGGCCGCCGGAGCGCTGCAAGCAGAAATAGAGGTACTGTAAGATGAATGATCCCCTGTCTCCCGATACCGCACTGGCCTTGCTTGGCGCAAACAACGCCGGGCTCGCCCGCGCTTCGGAAACCCTGAAAAACTCGGCGGACACCAGACGTTTACAACAGCTTGAGAAAGCGTCCGAAGATTTCGAGGCCGTCTTTCTGGCAGAAATGATGAAACCCATGTTCGAAACCGTCGGCGTTGACCCGTTCTTTGGTGGCGGCAAGGGCGAAGAGATTTTTCGCAGTTTTCTGGTGCAGGAATACGGAAAAATTTTGGCCGGAACCGGTACGGTCGGCATTTCACAGGAAGTGAAAGAGACGTTGATCAACCTGCAAGAGCATGCAAGTGGCACGTCTCTTGCATTGCATAATACAACTCTAACAAGCGAGGAAGGTTCATGACACAGTCACAACGCAAAACAGAACGTAACAGTATTCTGCCGGATGACCGTACCAGCGCCATGCAGATTATGACAGGCCTGACGCGTCAGATGCTTGAATTTGCGCTGGAAGAGACAAAGCTTCTGAAACAAAAAGACGCGGCAACGCTGACACGCATTCAAAAAGGCAAGGAATTGCGGGCCGCTGGGTATGAACAAGCCGCAACAGAATTCAAAAACCGTATCAATGAATTTAAAGGCATGGACGAGGCCCTGATCGGTAAACTGGAAGCCCTGACAAAAGAACTGGGCCATGCCACACGCGCCAACCAGACATTGATTGAAGCCATGTCACCCAAAAAGCCTTTGAAAGACAACATGGTGAACAATCTCTTCCTTTTGCAGGGGGAACAAGTCGCAGGAACAACTGAATAAAAAACAGGGGAAAGGAAAAACAATGAAAAAGCACATCAAACAAAACACAACACAGAATAACTCAAATGCAGATATTAAAGGCGCTGTTGACCGCTTCATTATAACGGTCAGTCAATTGGAAGCCGTTCTGGCAGAAGAGACAGACTGCCTGAAAGTTGCCGACCGTAACGGCTTCCTGAAACTTCAGGACAGAAAAATGGAAGTGGCCCAAAATTACCAGAAAGACATCTTTGAAGTAAAAAATGTCGCCAAATCCCTGAAAGAAAAATACCCCAATCTGGTGCCCTACCTGCAGGAAAAACAGCAGGGTTTAAACAAGATCATCAGCGCCAATGAAGCCGCCCTGAAGCGGATGGAGCAAAGCACCCGCCGCCTGAGCGAGCGCATTATGGATGTCGCACGCCGCACGGCCATTGAGCAGAACAGCTTTGTTTACGGCTCTGCCGGGGAATTAAACGATAAAAACCGTGCCTCCATGGGGGTCAGTGAGTCAGCTTAACAAAACAAGAGAGCATCATGGATTTAAGTCTTTTTTTAACCACACAGGCATCACAGACAGAAAAAGGGGCTGTTATAACAGGACGCTCCTCTGAAGAAGAAAAAGACTTTGATCTTTTTTTCAAAACCCTCCTGCAAGGAGGACTAATAGAAGAAAAAGGAACTATTTTGTCAGACCCGTCCATATACGATCCCGCTAATTATCAGGACCTGAACACGCAGTTGAGTAACAGCATCGCGTCTCTGGAGGCCCTCTTTTCGTCCGCCTCGGATAGTGCCGATATTCTGGAACTACAGGAGTTTATGGACGCAACAGATGGAAGATTCATTTTCGCTGCGGATAATGGTCAGCTTCATTTATCAGATGCTGCAAAACAAAGCCTTCTGGATAAATTGATGGGAACGCCCCTGTCTGCCCTCACAGCAGAAAACATCAGCAGCAAAACATCCGCGTCCCCCTTTGCTGATACCGAAGCGACTCTGGATGGACAGACACTGTTTGAAAAAATTCTGCAAAACCTGAACCAAAAGGAGGGTACGCAGCTTTCTCTTGAAAGCCTGATCGCTGCGGGGCTATCCCCACAGCAATTAAGTCTGATCTCGGATCAAACCGGGTCAGTGACCCTCTCTGCACCAGCCGAAAACGAGTACGGCGTCTTGTCTGACGACCTGATCGCCCTTCTCGGCCTTGCACAAAATGCAGCATCACAAACAACGCTGTCCAGACCGCGGGCATCTGATCCCCTTCCCTGGTTTAAGAGTGAAGAAGACGGCGCAGCAATTTTCAAAGACATCAAGGCAATGGAGGCCCTGAAAGCAGCGATACAACAGGCATCTCAAGCAGGCTCAGAGTCAAAAGCCACTCAAATGATGGCCGGTGCGGCCAATCAAAATGTGGCAGAAGGCACTTTTCCCGTTCTCCTGCAAACGGCCTCTGCCGAGAACTTCATGGAATGGTTTGATTCGCAAACGCAGCAATGGACGTCCGTTCTGTCCCTGCCCTCAGCCCTGAACGGAACGAATCTGACCTCAACACTTGTACATGCGCAACAAGCCGGGAGCGCACATCCCGCCACACAAATGGTTGTCGCATCGTTTCAAAAAAACAGCAGCGGCTCCGATAGTCGCAACTGGACATTACAGCTTGATCCGCCGGATCTGGGCAAGGTAGAAGTCCGCCTGACCTTTCAAAAGGATAAAAGCGTCAAGGCGCAAATGGTCATTGAGAAGCCAGAAACATGGATGATGCTACAACGCGATGCGCAAATTCTGGAGCGCGCCCTGCAAAATGCCGGCCTCGACGTGGACAGCAGCAGCATTGGATTTGAACTTGCCGAAAACCCACAGGATTTTTCCCATAATGGTTCTCATAACGGTCAGGGCAGCGGCGAAAACGCCGGGATGACAGGAGAAGAAACAGAAATAATTGAAACCACAATGACATGGTTCACAGACCCGGAAAGCGGAACGTGGCGCTATGATCTGGTGGTGTAAGGAGACAAAGACATGAGCAGTGACCTAACCATCTCAGAGGCTGTTTCTAACGTTCAGGAAACGTCCATCCAGCGGCAACAACTTACCGAGGATTTCGACGATTTTCTGAGTCTGCTGACGATCCAGTTGCAAAATCAAGACCCCCTGTCCCCTATGGACTCTACAGAGTTTACCAACCAGCTCGTCAACTTTGCGGGAGTGGAACAGCAAATTAACGCCAACGAAAAACTCAATGAACTGGTCAATTTCGGTCTGGTCAACATGAACACACAGGTTCTGGGGTATGTCGGCTTGCAGGCCAATTACCAGAGTACAGAACTGTATTATGACGGGGCGCGCCCCGTCGATATCTCTTATGTTGTTGACGGCACAGCGGTCAGTGCGGATATCCGTATTGTTGATGAAAGCGGAGAGACAGTCGCTCTCATTCCGGGAGAAACCGGCGCCGGACGCAAGGATTTTACCTGGGACGGCATCATGGATAACGGACAAGCAGCAGAAAGCGGCACGTACGAAGTCCGGGTGGACGCGGTCGATAGCAATGGAGGCCTTCTTGATTCACAGATTTTGGTCAGCGGAATCGTCCGCGGCGTGGAAACACAGGACGGGCAGGCGTACCTGCTGATTGGCGAACGCGCCGTTCCGGTCGGAAATGTCATCAATGTCTATCAGCCGGAGCCTCTGTCAACTGCGGACGGTACAGACACCACAGATACTGAAGAAGGGGAAGGAGGCAGCGCATGAGCCTGTTTGAAGCCTTAGATACCAGCAAAAGCGGCATGTATGCCCAGTCCAAGTCCACGGCGATTGTCTCAACCAATGTCGCGAATATGACGACAGTCGGCTACAAGCGATCTGAGGCGATTTTTCATGACCTTGTCACGACATCACAATACAGCCCGGCGTACGAACCCGGCGGCGTACGGGCGACAAGGGTCTTGCGCGCCGATCAGCAGGGCAGCATTCAGCAGACAACATCCTCAACCGATGCTTCCATTATCGGCAACGGCTTTTTTGTCGTTGGCCTGACCTCGAATATAGAGGCCGACAGCGGCAGCGCGCCAACCAATATGTTCTTCACCCGCAACGGCACATTCGGCGAAACTGTCATTCGTGACTTCGATGCAGGAACAGAAACAACCTATCTGGCAAATTCTGCCGGGCAATATTTGTACGGCTGGCAGATTGACGAACTGGGAGAC
>CAKZKV010000027.1 GCA_937124505.1 uncultured Alphaproteobacteria bacterium | reverse complement strand
AATATATGTCGTGTGCCCGTCCGCTTCCATCACGCCGCAATCATCTGTAAAGGTATCATTGTCACGATGGGTTTCATGTGCGGACAATAACGTTTTGAAGTGGAAGCCTTGCGGTGTTTGCAGGCTCCAGACGCCTGTACGGTCAATAGAATCTGTCAGGGTTTGCGACTCACTCACCCGGCGCAGGGTTTCGGGAACAGGCTTGCCCAATGTGACGGAGGGGTATGTCTGTAAAGCAGTCAGTAAGTTGTCGATATCTTTGTGACACAAAAAAGGGCGTGCCGCGTCATGAACCAGTATGAGTTTCTGGTGATTTACTTGGTTGATGTACTTTAATGCCTTGTAGCAGCTTTCTTTTCTTGAGCATCCGCCAGTAATTGGGGGTGGCAAATTAAGGTCATGAACCGCATCCTGATACAATGTTTGATGGTCTTGCTGAATAGCAACATATAGCTCTGAAATGGCCGGGTGTGACAAATAGGCTTCAATGGCATGACGGAGAACTGCCTTGCCGTTCAGCCGTTCATACTGTTTCGGCAAGCAGCCGCCAAAGCGGTTTCCGAAGCCGGCAGCAAGGATCAAAACGGTAAACGGGGGCATTTGTTTCATCTGAGAGGCAATGTGGCATAAGTCCCCCCTATAAATCAAAGACAAAAAAGAGAGATGTCCCAAGATTTGAGTGTGACAAAAAATCAACACTCTGCTATGAATGCAATATGACTTTCCTGCTGGGAATGACGAAATATCCATCACGCATGACGAGGCAAAGCCCTTCCGGCAAGGCCTCGTGGGAGCGTTATGCTGCTTTTTTCCTTGTTGCCATTGCTGTGATTTTCGGGGCTGCCACTTATGCGACCATGGCGGAAATCGTCCCAATTGAGAATAACTCGGATGTGATTATCTGGCTTCTCAACTTTGATCTGGTAATTCTGCTTTTGCTGGTGTCTTTGACGGCCACGCGTATCGCCGCCCTGTGGACGAATCGTCGTAAAGGGGTGGCGGGGTCTCAATTGCAGATACGTCTGGTTGTTATTTTCTGTGTTTTGGCTGCGGTTCCGGCAATTATCATGACGATTTTTTCCGCCTACTTTTTTCATTATGGCATCCAGACATGGTTTAGTGACCGTGTACGAACAGCCGTGACAGAATCACAGGCAGTTGCAGAGGCTTATTTTAACGAGCATCAGGCCGTTATTCGCGCAGATATTCTGGCCATGGCCGAGGACTTGAACCGCAATGCCGAGAAGCTGAAGGCGAATCCGCAAGGCTTTGAACGCTATGTGCAGACACAAATACAGTTTCGGAATTTTTCTGAGGCGGTCGTGTTTAATAAAGGACAGAATATCTTTGCGCAGGCAGGGCCGAATGGACTTCCTGTGAATTTATCGCCGGAGGATGTGCTGAAGGAGGCCGAGCGCGGCAAGGTGGTTTTGATGACCACGCCGAATGAAGATCGTGTGCGGGCGCTGGTTGAACTGGAAGGATTTGAAAATTCTTATCTTTATGTCGCAAGGGCGGCTGACCCAACGGTTCTATCGCGGGTGAACCTGACCCGGGCAGCGGCAGAGAAATATGTTGATCTGGAAGAGAGTTATTCTGATTTGCAAATAAAATCTTTGTTGATTTTTATTGTGGTCGCTCTGGTGTTATTGCTGGCGGCGGCATGGGCCGGTCTTGTTCTGGCGCGCCAGATGTCCGAGCCTGTAACGGAACTGATCGGGGCGGCGGAACGTGTTCGCAGTGGTGATTTAACGGTACGTGTGCCGGAGTATGAAAATCTGGATGAACTGGATTATCTGGCACGCGCCTTCAACAGGATGACCAGCCAGATTGCCGCACAACGCGATGAGCTGGTGAGTGCCAACCGTCAGATGGATCACCGCCGTCGTTTTACGGAGGCTATTTTGGCGGGCGTGTCTGTCGGCGTGATGGGGGTTGATGCGGATGGGAATATTACGATTGCCAACCAGCCTGCTATTCTTTTGTTTTCGGGGGATTCTGAACGTTCGGCCAAGGATCTGGTCGGACGCAATATTGGGGACATTATTCCCGGTTTGCCGGAATTACTTGAAACCGCCCGTGAAAAACCGCACCAGATCGCCCAGTTTGAATTGCCCTATATCAATCATGCCCAGCACAAACTGAATCTTCTGGTGCGTATTGCATTCGAATTGATTGGTGACGAAGATATCCGCGCCGTGATGACGTTTGATGATATTACGGAGCTGCAATCGGCGCAAAGAAAGGCCGCCTGGTCTGATGTGGCGCGCCGTATTGCGCATGAAATCAAAAATCCGCTCACGCCGATCCAACTTTCTGCCGAACGGTTACGCCGCCGCTATGCCGAGCAAATTTCCGATAAGCCGGAGATTTTTGACCAGTGTATTGACACCATTATACGGCAGGTTGGAGATATTGGCCGCATGGTTGATGAGTTTTCATCTTTTGCACGCATGCCGGAGCCGGTCCTGAAAGAGGAAAACATGGAAATTCTGGTCAAGGATGTTCTGTTCCTGCACCAGCAAGCCAATCCAAAAATAAAGTGTGAGGTCGTGCTACATCCAGACCTTCGTGCAGAGGATATGATGCTTATCTGTGATGCGTCGCAGGTGCGGCAGGCTCTGACAAATCTGATACAAAACGCCATTGATTCGATTGAGGAAGAGAACGACGAAGGCAGAGACGGGCATCTGAAACTCTGGCTGACGGCTACGGATAAGTCCTTGTATATCCTGGTAAATGATAATGGCCCCGGCATCCCGGAAGGAACGGATTTGTCCAAACTGACGGAGCCATATGTGACCTTCAAGGAAAAGGGAACCGGGCTGGGGCTTGCCATCGTTAAGAAAATTATGGAAGATCATAAAGGGAAACTTTTGGTTGGAGCTGTTAAACCTGATTTATTGTGGGATGCGGAAACTCTTCTTTCCGGTGCCGTGATGGGTCTGGAATTTCCAAAAGACATGTCTCGCCTTGCGGATGCAAAACCAGACCATTTGGAACAACCTGAAAAACACAGCGCAAACGCTTAGTAAAAAATAGATGACAGATAAAGAAAAAAAGATTCTGGTTGTTGACGATGAAGCAGATATCCGCTCGCTGATAAGCGGTATTCTGGAAGATGAAGGATATGCCGTGGCATCGGCAGCGAATTCTCAAAAGACGTTTGAGCATTTAGAAACCAATATTCCCGATCTGGTGATTTTAGATATCTGGCTGCAAAATAGTGAACTGGACGGTGTGGAAATTCTGAAAGTGTTACGGAAGCGTTATCCGGATATGCCGGTGATTATGATCAGTGGCCACGGAACGATTGAAACCGCGGTTTCTTCCATTAAAATCGGGGCCTATGATTTTATCGAAAAGCCATTTAAATCCGACCGCCTGATTTTAATGATCCGCCGTGCACTGGAGGCTGCAGAATTAAAGAAGGAAAATACTTCGCTTAAAGAAATTGCCGGTCAGAAAGGCAATGTCTCTCTGACGGGGAAGTCTCAGGCCATTCAAGGGGTTCGTCAGATGATAGAGCGTGTGGCGCAAACGAACAGTCGGGTCATGATTACCGGAGAGCCGGGGACAGGTAAGGAGACGGCGGCTCGTCTCATTCACAAAATTTCCGGGCGTCAGAAAAGGCCGATCATTATTGTGAATTGCGCCACTATGCATCCCGACCATATAGAGGAAGAAATTTTCGGAGTGGAAAAAGGCGGTGAGATTTTGCATGGCCTTTTTGAACAAGCAAATGGCGGGACTTTGCTTTTTGATGAAATTTCTGACATGCCTATGGAAACGCAGGGTAAGCTCGTTCGTATTTTACAGGAGCAGACGTTTAACAGGGTCGGTGGAAATAAACAAATCAGTGTGGATATCAGGTTTCTGGCGGCCTCAAACCGTAATCTGGAAGACCTTATTGAAAGAGGAACTTTCCGCAAGGACCTTTATTATCGTCTTAATGTTGTCCCCTTGCATATGCCGCGTCTCAAAGACAGGATTCAGGATGTTCCGGAGCTGGTGAAAATCTTTGCAAAAGAAATTGAAAGCCAGTCCGGCCTGATGCCGAAAACCTTTACGCCCAAGCTTATGAGTGCGCTTCAGTCTTATGAATGGCCAGGAAATATTCGCCAGCTTCGAAATGCGATTGAGTGGATGATGATTATGAGCGGTCCGCAAACCAGCCGTATCTGTGTGGAATTTCTGCCTCAAAACCTTGGGTATGCCCAGTCACAAAAGTCAGATGTGAACACAAAAACCAGTATTCAGATGATGCCGGAAATCATGTCCAAGCCGTTGAGAGAGGCACGGGAAGAATTTGAGCGTCATTATTTGCTATCACAAATTAAAAAATTTGATGGAAATATTTCAAAAACTGCTAAATTTGTCGGAATGGAGCGTTCTGCTCTTCATAGAAAACTCAAATTGCTGCAGGTGACGAATTCGCAAGAAAATGGTGAGGATGACTCCGGGCAGCAGCAACAGGAACCAAACGCGCAAAGGC
>CAKZKV010000026.1 GCA_937124505.1 uncultured Alphaproteobacteria bacterium | reverse complement strand
TATACTCGTCATCCTGAACTTGTTTCAGGATCTTTTTCTAAAAGCTATAGATTCCGGCCTTCGCCGGAATGACGAAGAAACAGGAATCAAGTATCTTGAGTATACTAAACTTGCCTCCTCTTTTTGCCACTGGAACCTGACTCCTCTCTTCGTTCGGGTCAGGATGCAAGCATTGATATGGTGCGGAATTCTATTATTTCTCGCTCCTTCTTCCCTTCATGCCGCAGAGTTCTCTGGAAAATATCTTCTTCATATTTGTTCCAGTGACAAGGCCGGAAATGAATTGATCGCTGGTGGGCATACGGCCTGTCAGGCCTATATTGCCGGAATCATCGATTACCACAATCTGATCAAATCCCTGAAAACAGCACCGGGACTCGATTTTTGTATTCCCAAAGATACACCCCTGTCTCTTATTCAACAGGGACTCGTGCTATACTTGTTAAAGAATGGCCAGCACGATGACTTTATCGCCTCACCTGCCGTTGCCATTGCCCTGAACCAGATGTACCCATGCCGGAAAAAGAAAAAATAGAAGAAGAAAACGAATTTCGGAATTTCCCGAAAGAAATGGGCGAGCCTGATGAGGAAGCCTTTGTGGATTATTCAAATTTCAGGCGAAACCCCAAAGATATCGACGTTATGCGGCGGGTCTGGAGGATGTTCGTGCGCAGGCTTCTGCCCGTACTCAGCCTCTGTTACTTTGCGTCCGTTCTCGGCATGTCCTTTTCTCGCGGGACACATTTTATGTTTGATAAACCGGCCCATTATATGAGCCTCATCATCATCCTGTGGGTCTCCATTGCGCCGGTCACCTGGCTTTTTATGCGCGCAACACTCGGCACATTCAGAGACTACGCCACAACATGGTATTTCTGGATTGCAGGGTCACAAGCAATTTGCGGACTTTTGTTTCACTTCCTGTTTCCGACCAGTCTCGGCCCATGGTTATGGGGGTTACAGTCTTTTTTTGTTGCCTCTATCCCCATGCATATTGTCATCTATATTTTCTTTATGCGCCGCGCCATGCCGGTTTCTGCCGCCCTTCCACTCAATATCATCGGTTTTGTCTTCCTGCTTCTGGGCTTACTGCTGCCATAAATCCAGCCATTAAAATCAATGCTTGCCAAACGACATCACTTCTGTTTATAAGCAGCTTGAATTTAATATTAATCTTATAAAGGAGCCATCCATGGAGCGTACATTTTCAATTATCAAACCAGATGCAACACGCCGTAATCTGACAGGGGCGATCAATCAGCGTTTTGAAGACAACGGACTGCGAATCATTGCCCAAAAGCGTATTCGTATGACGGAAGAACAAGCCAAGGGCTTTTATGCGGAACATGCCGAAAGACCGTTTTATGGCTCTCTGGTCAGCTTCATGACATCCGGCCCGGTGGTCGTACAGGTTCTGGAAGGGGAAGACGCGATTGCCCTGAACCGTAAAATCATGGGCGCCACCAATCCGGAAAATGCCGATGAAGGCACAATCCGCAAGGACTTTGCGGAAAGCATGGAAGCCAACTCCGTTCACGGCTCAGACAGCCCGGAAAGCGCCAGGCGCGAAATTGCCTTTTTCTTTACAGATGAAGAAATTGTCGGCTAACTTTTGGAAAATGTATCTTTGATCTCAAGATGCATTTCGTTAATTTTTTCGAGCAGGTGCTGGGCATTGGCACCTGCTTTTGTTTTGATATCCCGCTCCAGTTCCGCAGCCAGATTATGAAGTTTCAGTAACGCAAAATTTCCGGCCATGCCTTTCAGTTCATGCGCTCTTGCGCTAATTTCCTGTAAATGACCGGCCTCTATAGATGATTCTAAATCCTGAACAATTTCATCTGTTTTTTCGAATACGTTTTTCAAGAGCTCACGCACCTTGTGCTCTCCCAACGTTTCCAGCAAAGACGATATCATCTGACGGTCAAAAAAATCATTATTCCAAAGGGAACCTGATGAATGATCCTCTTCCTCAAAAGAAAGA
>CAKZKV010000025.1 GCA_937124505.1 uncultured Alphaproteobacteria bacterium | reverse complement strand
GCCTTCATCAACTTTGCTCTCATCATTGATATGATTAGTGTCAACACGCCCTAGTCTCCTATAAAAAAGGCAGTTAAACTGCCTTTTTTATATACTCAAAATACGAGAAGAAAAAAACTATGCGTCTTGCAATTCTTCTTCTGCAGGTGCCGGGGCAGGGGTCAGAATACTGGCCGGTAGAGACAACTCATCTTCTTCACTATCAGATTTTCTATTTCCGCGGACTTCCTGTTTAGACGCCTGAGCCTTGTTTTCCTCTTCATCTTCCAGATTCCAGCTATTGATAATGCGCTGGTAGTGTTCAGCATATTGCAAATAACTCTCTGCCAGAATCAGATCGCCGCTGGAGGATGCATCTTTGGCAAGAGCCAGATATTTTTCATTCACCTGATGCGCTGTTCCGCGAATGCGTACGTCTGGACCGTTACTGTCAAAGACCTGTGAACGGTTATTTCCATTACGACGGTTATTATTATTGCGTCCTCTGGATCTTTTATTGTTTGAAGAGTTGGATCTCATATTCTTACATTTACCTTAGATGTTAAACTAATTTTATCCACACATACATTTTTCCGAATCACACGTACAAGTGTACATGAATTCTGATATCAAGACGATACAAATAATGCAAATCAGTTGTTACGTTATTTATGGATCGTTTTTAATTTCGATTTTCAGTGTTAAATAAAGCTTATATTTAACTGTAAAAATCAATCAAGCCTGCGACTCATTTTTTTTATTTTTATCCCCACAAGTAAATTCAATAACGCGCCTGTGACCCGCGAGATCCTTGTGTATCTCGTTTGTGGAAAACCCGAAATCTTCAATCAATTTCATGACCCTATCGGCCTGATCATGACCAATTTCGAAATAAGCGGTTCCTGTTTCTGAAAATGAACTTTTTATTTTTTTGAGCAGGATTTCAATAGACTCAAGACCGTCTTCGCCCCCGTCCAACGCCAAAATCGGATCGTGATTCCGTACTTCCGGCGCCAGAGATTCGATTAAGTCCGATTCAATATAGGGGGGATTCGATACAATGAGGTCAAACGTTCCCTGAATGGCATCAGACCAGTCAGACTGTATAAACTCACACCTGCGAAAAACATTATTATGAATCGCATTTTTTCTGGCGGTGACGACCGCATCCTTCGAAAGGTCAACACCGATCCCGAAAGAATCGGGAAACTCGCTCAGAAGCGAAATTAAAATGCACCCAGAACCTGTCCCTAAATCAAGGATGGTTCGTGGAGGATGCTGTCTATATCTTTTTAAAACAGCCTCAATAAGCGTTTCCGTATCGGGGCGCGGAACCAGAGTGTCTTTGCTGATATGAAAGGAAAGCCCCCAAAACTCCCATTCTTCAAAGAGTCTGGCGACGGGTTCTCCGGCTTGCCGACGTTGTAAAAAACCCTCCAGTATCTTTTGTTCCCCTTCATTTAGCATTTTCTCCTGTGAGAAAGCCCATTCATCGGAGGGGATGCCCAGAATTTTCTGCGTAATCAGGCGTACGTCTTTTGATGGCAAATCATTATGATACTTTTTCAGGCATTTCTGGAGCTGCATGGTGACAATATTTATTCTATTTCTGCGAGTTGTTCTGCATGGTCTTCGGCAATCAGAGAATCAATAATTTCTCCAAGGGCTTCGCCTGCCATCACTTCATCAAGCTTGTAGAGCGTCAGATTAATCCGGTGATCACTCACACGGCCCTGCGGAAAATTATAGGTTCTGATACGTTCAGAGCGATCACCTGATCCAACCTGTGATTTACGGTCTGCCGCGCGTTCTTCCTGCAGCTTCCGCCATTGCTCTTCATAAATACGTGAGCGCAGAACAGTCATCGCTTTTGCCTTGTTTTTATGTTGCGATCGTTCCTCCTGCATTTCCACGACAATCCCGGTTGGAATGTGCGTGATACGTACAGCAGAGTCCGTCGTGTTGACGTGCTGGCCACCTGCTCCCTGTGAACGATACGTATCAATACGCAGGTCACGGGTTTCATCAATTTCAACATCAACGTCTTCTGCTTCGGGTAAAACAGCAACAGTCGCCGCAGATGTGTGAATTCGGCCCTGTGTTTCCGTTTTAGGAACACGTTGAACGCGGTGCGCCCCGGATTCGAATTTTAACTTGGAGAACACATCGGTTCCTTTGATTTCACATGAAATCTGTTTATAGCCGCCGACCTCGCTTTCTGAGGCCTCCAGCATGGTCATTTGCCATCCTTGCATCGCGGCGTATCCTTTGTACATGGCATAAAGATCCGCGGCAAAGAGCGCCGCCTCATCACCGCCCGTCCCGGCGCGTATTTCCAGAATGGCGTTTTTGGTATCGGCATCATCTTTGGGAATAAGGGCGATTTTGATTTGATTTTCCAGTTCAGGAATAAGCTTCGCAAGACGTACGTTTTCTTCCTGTGCCATGTCTTTCATATCCGGATCTTTCAGAAGTTCTTCTAAATCCTCCTGTTCCTGCAAAGCCTGTTCATACGAATCTATTGCTTCTACAACCGGGCTAAGATCAGCATACTCTTTTGAAAGTTTAACAAAATCGCTCCCGGACAAATCCGGTTGCGACATCAAAACAGAAAGTTCTTCATGCCGTGCTTTCAGCGGTGCAAGTTTGGATATAAGAGACATGGCCTATTATATAGCTGATCCTGACATAGGAATAAAGCCTGTCGTTAAACATAAAATCGTTTTCACGAAACGATCATTTTTTTGACTTCTTCTCCCCAATCCGCAACATCTTTATCAATTCTGAATTCCGACAGGTTGCGAATAACCCAATCATGTTGAAATGATCTGGAAAGTACTACCATGACGCAAGCCGTTGTATCTGCCTCATGCCCGCCTCTTTGTCCCATTGGAAAGACAACGAGGTCTTGATTGGTTTTTCCATCGGCAACACGACATTCTGCATTAAGAACCTGCCCGAATGTATGCTTACTTTGAATTATAGACATAAAAACCATATGGCAAATATCCTCCGGCAATCCTAGCAACTCAACAGATATTTGCTCATCATCCCCCGCACTGACCCCGGCAGTATCATCCCCGGAGTGGTAGATCGCGCCACTTAGATCAACATTTTCTTCCGGAGCAGGTGAAACAGCATCAATCAACTCAAATTGATCATTATAAATCAGACAGATCAGATCCAGATCGTATATCTCCTGAACAAACCCTACAGTCACATCCAACTCTACATTGTAGTGGTTAGTATCATCATCCAGTTCTGTATTAAATTTTTCGGGACGCTCCGGCATAATTTCTGGCGTATCCCATGAGATTCCGACAGTCACACGCTGCCTTGCTTGCTTTGTATATTTAAGGGGGATTGTTTCACCTTTGGCCAAATCAGTACTCATATTCATATTTTACCATTACATTTCTGAAACAGCCAAATGAAATTAGTTCAGATAATTATCGTCTTTCATTTTTTTATTTTCGTCCATGGATTCTGAGATCATCATATAAACAGCGAGCAATCCCCCAATAACAAAAACAGTCCCCAATATCTTGATCACAAGTACATTATCAAGAATGTTAAACCATATCTCTCCTATGGCGAGAATCGCAATAAACGTCGCCAGCACCAGAAATATTTTCATGATTTTTTGACGTACGTCTGCCTTAGGGGGCTTTGCCTCTGACATATCAACTTTTCTCCCGTTCTAGAATAGTAACAAAAGCTTCTCTCTTAAAAAACAGAAATTCGCGGCGTATTTCTCTTTCAAGAGTAACCACCTTCCAGCCATCCGCGGCATTGCTGTTCAAAAACTCTGAATACCTGACAGG
>CAKZKV010000024.1 GCA_937124505.1 uncultured Alphaproteobacteria bacterium | reverse complement strand
ATGGTCATCCCGCCGACAGCGGCCAGAGCCGGCAGCAAGGCGCGTGTCCGGCTGGACAATTCTCCTTCAAGCAGTTCCCTTTTAATCTCAAGGCCAACCAGAAAGAAGAAAATAGCCATCAAGCCATCGTTAATCCAGAGCAGGATAGACTTTTTCAGCAGCAGGTCGTATCCGTAATCATCTGAAAAGCCGATACGAAACTGCACCTCGTTGAAAAAGTAATGATAATATGTATAAAGCCCTGTATTCGCGATGATCAACGCTAATGCAGCGGCAATCACCAGAACAATCCCGCCGGACGCTTCCAGACGGAAGAAATCCTTTAAAACTGAGGTAATCCTCGTAGGTGATGCTGGGTGTGAAGTCAGATCATTCTGTGACATGGTTTATAGATTATACAGGCTTTTTAAAAAAACGGTAAACGCGCAATTCATTTTTTTTACTGGCTATTTGAAATGTCATCATTTTGCCCCTGTTTCTGTTAAAAACTTTTGACGATAGGCTTCAAGCAAGGTTTTGAAGTAATCGTTTTGAGGTGTGCTCTCAACAGAAAGATTAGCGATATACGGCAAAACCTCGTTTTTCAGAATATCCTCCAGTTCTGATGACGAGTATTTTTCATTTCCAAAAAATGTTTTTTTGTCCCACAGCGTTTCCAGTTCATAGACATTCTGATATCCGTTTCTTATCAGACTGATCCCCACACTTGTTTTTGCCGCCATTCTACGTGTGGGATAAAAATTTTCTTCGCAATATAATAAAATACGGGTTTCTTTTGACGGGATCAGTCCAGCCAGAATTTGATCCAACTCTTGCTGTGTCAGCCCTTTCCCTTCGGCTGCCATCTGATCAGGCACGATATAAAATAAAGGCTCCAGTTGAAATGCATTTAAAACCACAGTCTCAGGCTCATCACGCCAACTTAGATATTGCTCATATGTCATTTCTTCAGGGCCTGAAAATTCGCGGCATTGGCCTCATCACCGGGCCAAATCAGAAGTATGGTGGCCAAGACAGCCATTATGAACGGAAAGCAGAGTTTCCAGATGTTTTTTTGAGACATCGGCATGAGTCTATCCCCTAACGTATAAAAAAACCTGCCGCCACAGTGTGGGGCAGGTTTATTATAATCAATTTTATTCAGATGCTTAAACGAATCTTACGGCATGGCTCCCATGAGCTGATTCATGTCCGTACCATTCATCTGCATTTGGCCCTCAGGCGTCAGAGTCATGGTATAACCGCGATAGTCACGACCGTTTTCGTCTTTTTTCTGCTGACCAAACAATTGCATCATGCCAAGTCCTTGCATAGCCTGCTGGATCATCATACGCGATGCAGGAGCGGTATCCGGATTATTCATCCGCTGCTCCATAAGCTGGATCAGGTAATCCATCCCATAAAAGCGAACTTCTGTTTCGCCTTGAACTTTCATCATTGCCTCAGCATTCATCTTGGCCATTCCATTTGTTAAAAGAAGCCAGATATCATTACCAATATATGTATCATCAATACTCAGTTTTGTATCAGCATCCACCAGAATATTAATAAAGTCGTTCTGAGCCTGAAGGAACATATTTTCCATCACCGTTTCATCACCGTTTGCTTTTTCAAAAATTTCAATGGCTTTGTCCATCAGGGAGATAGCCGGCAGGTTTTTGACACTGAACCCGAAATTGGCATTTTTTGGAATAATTTCCTGCGGGGCTTCACCGCCAAATTCATCTTCAAACTGCTTCATACCGACATCAATTCCCTTCAGGGTATATGACACGCCGAATTGGGCTTTATTCTCATGCGCTCCTTTCATGAAGCCTGAAAAAGACGCACTGTCCAGCCCAAACTTTTTCTCGGTCAGATGATTTTCAGGCGTTTTATTGAGTGTCACACTGACGTTGGAAATTTTCATTTCCATGTCAGTTCCCGCAAATCCATCCTGAAGAAGAGATTTATATGCCTTCATAAGTGGCAGAAAATCTATATTCTCTGTGTCTGTAGTCATCTCAAAATTATAGAGCGTACCTATCAGATCTTCGTATTGGTCAAAAAAATCTCTGTAAACAGCAGGATTTAATTTCTCCATATTCTGCTCAGAACTGATTTTCAGGATTTGAACATCTCCCACGCCTTGAGGAAGAGTGATTTCCACGTTATCAAAATTCGCATTATAACGACCCGACCAGATATTATCATCATCCGGTTCCAGCATCGCATCACTGCGAAGATCCTGCACCCTGACTTTGAACATATCAAGGTCATCAAACTCCCTGCGGTAATATTCAGGAATCTGGATGTTCAGCGTTGCATTACGCAGAATACCCGTCATTTGAGCAAACATCTGGAAGTCATTATGCCACAAGGCTTTGTATGGCTCAGAAGTTTCATAAGTAAAACTCAGAAACTCTTCAGATTTTCCATCTTTATTCAGCACAGCATAGACGGGCTTTTCTTCCGCATCAAACTCCACATAAAACGCAGAGGGGTCACCCGTTGGCCTCACGCGCAACTTGATATTATGAAAGAATTGAATGCTGTCAAAATCATCTCCCTCTTGCGGCAAAATTGTGATCCTGTCCGGAAAACTCACTTCATAATGGTTTGTGCGAGGGATCACCTGAAATTCACCTCTCAGTTCCATGTGCTGAGAGAGAGTATCCATGTCCTGCTGGCTGATTTGCGCAAACATTTCCGAATATTGTTTAACGAGTGACATATTTGAAATCATGTTCTTCAGTTCCGCAGCCCCTTCCGGTGTGATCGGTGCCACACGTCCATTTTTGAGAAGAGAGCCTTGTACCTCGGGAATAATTTCAACTTTTTCCTCACGTGTGTCACACCCCGCCAGCAGGATGGAAACGGAGAACAACATCATAAAGAATGCATAAAAATGTGATGCGCGCATAATCTTCTGCCTTTACCTTTGAACCATAAAATTTAAATTTATACTCTTTTAGCAAAGCTGAGGTAGCTTGACCAGTGTGAAAAGCCATGAAACGTAATTTTTATCTGCCGCCGGATGAGGCAAAAACCATCACCGCCTGTCTGGGGCCGACAAACACAGGTAAAACCTCCTATGCCATTGAGAGGATGCTGGCATATAATAGCGGAATCATAGGCTTTCCGCTGCGTTTGCTGGCGCGCGAAAACTATGAACGTGCCGCCCGGAAAAAAGGTCTGGCCTCCGTCGCCCTTGTGACCGGGGAAGAAAAAATCATACCGCAAACGGCGCGTTACTTTTTTTGTACCGTCGAAGCGATGCCGATTGAGCGCTCTTTCCAGTTTCTGGCGATTGATGAAATCCAGCTTTGCGCCGACCCGGAAAGGGGACACGTTTTTACCGACCGTCTGCTGCGCGCCCGGGGAACGCATGAAACCATGTTTCTCGGTGCGGAAACCATACGCCCCCTGATCAGACAATTAATCCCGGAGACAACCTTCCAGACACGCGAACGCCTGTCAGAGCTGACGTACACGGGCTTTAAAAATTATCACGCCTGACCAAGCGTACGGCAGTTGTGGCCTTTTCCATTGATGACGTCTATCGCTACGCAGAAATGATCCGTCGTCACAGGGGCGGAACAGCAATTGTTCTGGGCGCTCTCAGCCCGCGGGCGCGTAACGCACAGGTGGAGATGTATCAGGCCGGGGACGTTGATTTTATGGTCGCCACAGATGCCATTGGCATGGGCCTGAACATGGACATACATCATGTCGCCCTCGCCGCCACACGTAAATATGACGGCCACCGGCCACGGGAACTGCAATCTGCCGAACTTGCTCAAATCGCCGGACGTGCAGGCCGGGCAAAACGGGACGGCACCTTCGGTGTAACAGGCCCTGTACGTGAGCTGCCGGAAGAAACCATTGACTCCATCCGTATGCATACGTTTCCGCCGCTGGAAAAGCTTGTCTGGAGAAATCATGATCTGGATTTCAATTCCCCGAAACTACTTCTGAAAAGCCTTGAACAAAAACCGCCCAGCCCATACCTGACCAAAGGCAGACAGTCGGAAGATCACCGTACGTTACAAGCCTTGAGCGAGCAAAAGGCAATTCTGGATGTGGCCGCACACCCGGAGTCCGTACGTTTATTATGGGATGTCTGCCAGATTCCTGATTTCCGCCAAACCCTCTCCGAAACACATCAATCGCTGATTTCTGAAATCTTTTTCAAACTATTGAAAGGCCCGCTGCCCGAAGACTGGGTTAACAGGCAGATCAAACGTCTGGATGATGCAACCGGGGATGTAGATGCGCTGATGACGCGTATCGCACATACACGTACATGGACGTTCATCACACATCGTGCCGGATGGTTGCAAGATGCGGAAACCTGGCAGGCACAGGCACGTACAATCGAGGACAAACTGTCCGATGCCCTTCATGACGCGCTGACCAGACGCTTTGTGGATCGCAAAACGTCCGTACTGGTCAAAGCCATGGAAGAAAAGGGAACCCTTCTGGCAGGAATTAAAAATAACGGCGATGTCATCGTAGAAGGCGAAAAAATCGGCCAATTGGCAGGTTTTCGCTTTATTCCGGATGACAGGGCAGGCGGAAATGAGTATAAAACAGTTATGAACGCAGCGCGTAGCGCACTAAAACAGGAAATCGGACGACGTATGAACGACATTTTATCGGCTGCCCCCGCCCAGTTCCGCCTGCAGGAAAATGGTGACATCTGTTACCAGCCGCTGGCTTCCAATCCCTTGCCCGGACAAAAAATTGCTACGGTCCGGAAAGGAAGTACGCCTTATGCACCTGATGTGACTTTGCTGGAAAGTGATCTGTTGCAGGATGCGGACAAGTCCGCCGTGCAGGCTAAAATTAGAGAGGCGCTTGCCCTCCATATCGGGACGGTTCTCGAACCTTTGGTCAAATTAAGCAACGCCCCTGACGAATTGCCCGCAGCGGCGCGTGGCATTGCCCACCAGCTTCATGAAGACCTCGGTATTATGCCCCGGCAAAAGCTGGAAGACATGATCGAGGGGCTTGACGCCGATGGCCGCCGTCTTCTGCGCCAGAGAGGTGTACGCCTCGGCCCCGTACTTGTTTTTATGCCGGCCCTTGGGAAGCCTGCGGCTGTACGTCTGCGCGCCCTGTTATGGCGTGTCTGGCATGAAGAGAGTTTGCCCGCTCCCGTTCCCAGAGACGGCAGCGTTTCCGAAGTTGTTGATGTCAAAGCCGTGAACCGCCGCTATTATCAATCCATCGGCTACCCTGTTTACGGCAACCGCGCCATCCGTGCCGATATGCTGGACCGGCTGGTCTGTGAAATTTACGATACCGCAAAAGAAGGAAAATTCCAGGCGCAGCATAAAATGGCAGAATGGCTGGGATGCCCGATTGCGGAACTCTATGACATCTTAAGCGATCTCGGTCACAGGAAAATCCATGATCCGGCAGACCTGAAAGAAGAGACGCCAATAGAATCGACAGCCTCCGACATAGAAGCCCCCCCTGCAGAAAACGAAGCGCCTGCATTAGCAGAAGTTACTGAGTCTCCTCTTGCTTTACCTGATGAGAAAGACGAAGCGGTTCTTTCAAAGGAAGAAAGCACCGAGGCCGCATCGGAAACAGCAGAGAAGAAAGAAGAACAGAAAAAGCCGGAACTCGCGACTTTTGCCCTGAAAAAGGGCAAAGCCGCGCAAAGGCAAAAACCTGCTGTGACGCATCATCATCACAAACATAAGAAAAAGGACAACAGGAAAGCCTCCAAAGGCCCGCAAAAACCAAATGTCATAACGGCCAGGGCAAAAGACTCAGAAGACAACAATCCTTTTGCGATCTTGAAGCAACTCAAGGGCGATAAATGACAAGACGCTTATCTTTCAGGTCTATGCATCCTGACATTTGCACATGCAAATTATCAGGATCCAGAACTATACTCGTCATCCTGAACTTGTTTCAGGATCTTTTTCTAAAAGCTATAGATTCC
>CAKZKV010000023.1 GCA_937124505.1 uncultured Alphaproteobacteria bacterium | reverse complement strand
CGTGGTTAAATTTGCGAATGCATTACCTGTTGCTTCTGTGTCTTGTTTTTCTCTCAGCCTGTGCCGGGACGCAAAAAGCGGACTATCAGACGCCCCTGTCGATTCCGCGGGATGCGCAGACCCCGCCGCTTTATTTCAGCGGAATGAAGATTGATCTGCCCAAAGGCGAGGATGTCGGTGTTCTCTCTCACAGCAACCGCTTGTGCGGCATTCCTTATCAGCCGGTTGGCAGCAATATTCTCCGCGGTCAGGTCAGCAAATCAGACTTGCAGGACGTGTTTGAAAATGCGTTGGAACCGCTGGGATATGATGTCGTTTCCGCGCCGGAATCGTTCTTTTTTGAGGAAGAGGCACAGGACGAGGTTTTACGCACGGAATATAAAATCGGCGCGAAGCTGGTTGACCTTGATGTTGTGGCTTGCGGGCAGGACGCGGAGTTTGGCTTTTTCGGGTTTCAGAGAGACGGCGTGAAGGGGGAAATGCTCGCGACCTATGAATGGAGCGTCTTTGATAACATTCGCAAAACCACGGTCTATAAAGTGCGCACCGAAGGTTATGCAAAACGCGCCAGTGTTCACCGCAACGGCATGTCTTTATTACTGGAAGATACGTTCGAGATGGCGGCGCATAATCTGGGCAGTGATCAGGGGTTTTATCAGTTAATGGTCAACGGGATCGTCCCAAAGCAAGAGGAAGATACCGTCGAACGGTGTTGTTTTTCTGATCCGGGGGAGGACGTGTTTGTGTCTCTCAAGCAATCACCGTCTCTTGATTTGCAGCGGGCGCAGAAAGGAACCGTTCTGGTGGAGGGCGGAATGGGGCATGGATCTGGATTTTTTATTACACAGGAAGGACATATCCTGACCAATGCGCATGTGGTTGGCAAAGCCAGACGGGTGCGGATCGTAACATCAGGAAAACAGGAAAAACTGGCGGCGGAAGTGCTGCGCGTTGATTCTGTCCGGGACGTGGCGCTGTTAAGACTTGAAACCCTGCCGGAAAGCCTGCATATCCCAATTTCCTATTTTCGTACTGACTGGCCGGAGGTTGGAGAAGAAGTTTATGTGATTGGCACGCCGCTTAGCACAAAATTGCAGGACACGGTTACAAAAGGAATCATTAGTGCCCATCGCCGGGATTTTAAAATATTCGGCGCCTCCGTTGATATTCTACAAGCAGATGTTGCTGTTCAGGGTGGAAATTCAGGTGGGCCCTTGCTAGACAAACAAGGAAATATTGCTGGAATTGCGGTCGCCGGTGTTGGGGCTACCAATCAGGCGTTGAACTATTTTATCCCGGTAAATAGCGCATTTCAGGCACTTCAGATAGAAAGTAGAGGCCCGCGCTTCTAAAAAACAAAGAATAGTTATCATTTCGACAATTTTTTTCTTGTAATTGAGAATCGTTTTTGCTAAATATTTTGTTAAGTTTTCTATGAAGAGGAGAACTTATTCGATTTATGCGGACAACAGTAAGTCGGGTGTGAGTGAAACGCAATAGTTTCATGGCAAAGTAAAAGCAAGAAAAACTTGCAAAAGAGCGCTCTGCTTTTTAACGCTAGCCGTAAGACGCAGGGCGTTTTTTACCGGCATCAAAATTCTTCACTTAATAAAATCATAAGTTCTGAGAAGTCCTTGACGTTTTGCCTCATTCGTCGCATACCATTCCTATGACTATGTACGATTTTAATCCTTATGATGCGCACCAGTGGCATGCCACGACGATTTTGTCCGTTCGAAAGGGCGATGAGGTTGTGATTGCTGGCGATGGACAGGTGTCCATGGGGCCAACGGTTTTAAAGGCCAATGCCCGGAAGGTGCGGCGGCTGGGAAAAGACCAGAAGATTGTCGCCGGATTTGCCGGGGCAACGGCGGACGCGTTTACACTTTTTGAACGTCTGGAAGCCAAGCTGGAAGCACATCCGGGGCAATTGACCCGCGCCTGTGTCGAATTGGCCAAAGACTGGCGGACGGACAAATACCTGCGCCGTCTGGAAGCCCTGATGGCCGTTTGTGATAATGAAACTTCCCTGATCCTGACCGGGACGGGGGACGTTGTGGAGCCGCAGGACGGCATTATCGGAATTGGCTCCGGTGGAAATTATGCACTGGCGGCGGCGCGGGCTTTAATTGACAGAACGGATTTATCTGCGGAAGAGATCGCCCGGAAAGCCATGAAAGTCGCGGCGGATATCTGTGTGTACACCAACGAGAATGTGGTTTTGGAGAAATTATAAAATTGTAATAGAGTACCTATGCCTGATTGGACGTTATTAGAGTGGATTGAAAACATTTTATTTTATACGGCGTTGTATGTCCTGTTGTGGAACGCTTACTTTTTGACGGTCAATCGCGGAATTCCCAATATTCGTACGGCCCCGGCCATTCGTAAGAAAATGGCGGATTTCATCCGGCAGGACATGGCGCGAAAGCAGAAAGATCAATATGTCATCATGGATATCGGTGCGGGGAATGGGGATTTATCCCGTTTTATGGCACGCACATTTCCCGAGGCGCGGGTGATTGGCGTGGAGATTGATAAGCTGGCCTACTGGAAATGCTGTCTTTATGGCCGACTGGCCGGCTTGAAAAATCTCTCCTATCGTAACGAAGACTTTCATAAAACCAGCCTGAGCGAGGCGGATGCGGTTGTCATGTTCCTGTCCTGGCTGTTGATGAATGATATTCGAAAAACATTGGAGGAGAAATTATCACCGGGAACTTTGATTACCTCCAACAAGTTTCCGTTGGGCGGGGATTGGAAGCCGGAGCAGGCGCTGGATGTGGACACGCTTTATTTTCATCAGAAACGGCTGTATGTTTACCATTCCTGACTCATAAGAACAATTGACCTTTTTTCCTATAAATTCTATATCTTCCACTATGACACAAGCACAAGAGATCCCTGCCAATACCTCCGCGAAACAAGAGGCGTTTCAGATGGACATTCCCAATTTTACACCGAAAGAGATCGTTTCGGAGCTGAATCGCTATATTATCGGCCAGTCTGATGCCAAGAAAGCTGTCGCCATTGCCCTGCGGAACAGATGGAGACGCCAGCAGCTCAGCAAGGATTTGCAGGAAGAAATTTACCCGAAAAATATCCTGATGATTGGCCCGACAGGTTGCGGGAAAACGGAAGTGGCGCGGCGTCTGGCAAAGCTGGCGCAGGCCCCGTTTATCAAGGTTGAAGCCACAAAATTTACCGAAGTCGGCTATGTCGGCAAGGACGTGGAATCCATCATCCGTGATCTGGTCGAAGTGGCCATTCACATGACACAGTCCAAAATGCGTAAAAGTGTCAAGGCGCAGGCTGAAATTTATGCGGAAGAGCGTGTTCTGGACGCGCTGGTCGGGGCATCGGCGGCACAGGCAACGCGAGATAACTTCCGCAAGAAATTACGCGAAGGCGAACTGAATGACCGCGAGATTGAAATCGAGGTAAATGATAATTCCAATCCGCTTGGCTCTTTTGATATTCCGGGCATGCCGGGAGCATCCATGAGCATGATCAACATGAACGATATCCTCGGCAAGGCGCTGGGCGGGCGTACCAAGAAAAAGAAGATGTGCGTGGCGGACAGCTACGACATTCTGGTGGCCGAGGAAGCGGATAAATTACTGGATGAGGAAAAGGTTGTCGCTGCTGCCATTGAATCCGTTGAGCAAAACGGCATTGTCTTTCTGGATGAAATCGACAAGGTCGCGGCGCGATCTGACATGCGAAGCGGCGATGTCTCCCGTGAAGGGGTGCAGCGCGATCTTCTTCCCCTGATTGAAGGCACGACGGTGACGACAAAGCACGGAACGGTCAAGACAGACCATATTCTGTTTATTGCTTCCGGTGCGTTCCACTACGCCAAGCCGTCTGATCTGCTGGCGGAATTACAGGGACGCCTGCCGATCCGCGTCGAGTTGCGTCCCCTGACACAGGACGATTTTAAACGCATCCTGACGGAAACGGATGCCTGCCTGATCAAGCAGTATGAAGCCCTGATGGGAACCGAAGAACTCATACTCAGCTTTACGGACGGTGCGATTGATGAAATTGCGCGGCTGGCGTTTGAGGTCAATGACAAGGTGGAAAATATCGGCGCCCGCCGCCTTCATACGGTCATGGAAAAACTGCTGGAGGATGTCAGTTTCGAGGCGTCCGACAAATCCGGTGAGGATGTTCGTATTACCAAGGAGTTTGTCATTGAACAACTTAGCGAACTGGCACAAAATACAGATCTCTCCAAGTTTATTTTGTAAAGGATGCTTTTGACATAAGATATATCGGATACTATATTTATCCTATGACAAATGAATATTCTATCCGTCCGGTGGACAAAAAGGACGAAGATCAGCTCACAAACCTTCTGCGCACAAATTATGAAGGATTAGAGGATAGTCTTATTCAGCAACGCGTTGAGGAACAGCTAACCACCAGTTTTGACGCGGAAAATCCGGGCATGTTATTTGTTGCTGAAACAAACGGCCAGTGTGTTGGACTGGCGTATATGATTGAAGATGGGCGTAGAAGCAGAGTCCTGATTGACGATCTGTATACATCTCCGGAACATGAAGGGCGCGGCATTGGATCTG
>CAKZKV010000022.1 GCA_937124505.1 uncultured Alphaproteobacteria bacterium | reverse complement strand
ATCCACTGGATTGACAATCAGGACACGCCCCTCCAGCTCATGCGAGATGCCGCTGCGGTAATGCGCCCCTATTTTTGTTCCTTCCATGGGTTTGAGCAAAATCCCGGCATTAAATCCGACTGTCACGGCGTCCCCGGACAAGTCTTTCAGCCCGTCCGTTGCCACCACAGGCCCGCCCGCAGTCAAAGGGGACGGAATGGCAGATGTCAGGCGCGCATCGGCATATTGCACGTTCACGCCGCCACCGACAGACAGCCAGTCAAACGGCGCATAGGCGATGCTCGGCGCAATATCAATGGTTTTGAGTTCGGAATGGATTGAATCATAGCGGCCAATCCAGGTTGGCCCATAGTCGTTTTTCAGGCCAAACGGCGCGGAAATCCCCAGTCCCAGCCACAAGCTATTGTCCGGCGTAACGGGATACGCAAAATAAGCGTTTGGCACGGCTTCGATATCAAACGGGTTGCCTCCGTCATTTGTGCCGGTTGAAAGCGTCCCGAAACCGTTTGTCACAGTCGAGTTAATGTCCGTGACGCTGGCGCTGGGACGCAACGCATGCACGCCGAGCATGGCCTGCGCACCCGAAAGCTCCGTCATCCCGGCGGGATTGAAGAAAATCGTGCTGGCATCTTCTGCCAGAGCCGCAGACCCGGCAGAAGCGGTTCCAAGGGCAGAAACAGATTGTTCCTGAATATAAAAGGCCGCCGCTTCAACGGAAACAGGAACGGTATAAACCGCCCCGGCCAGCAAGGTTGACAGTAGAAATTTTGAATAAGAAGGTTTGTGATTTATCATAGGAACGTCTCCAAAAGTCATTATTTTAACCTTTAGAATAGACGATTTCCGAAAAAGTTTCTAAATGCGGTTGTGTTGCGATGCAATACTAAAGCGCTGAGCGTATCTCTTTGGCAACACTTTCCGCACTGTCTTTCATTTCAAAGATCAGCAGAAGCTTGTTATCCGGCGACATCAGATACGTAAAGCTTGAGTGATCCATCATATACTGCCCCGGCTCCATCATCTCCATTTCAACCTTCTCGGCATGAGCTTTGAATGTGTCCTTCATATGATCAACCTGCTCGCGCGTTCCGGTCAGGCCGATAATGCGATCATCAAACAGGGCGACATATTCTTTCATTTCTTCGACCCCGTCACGCTCCGGGTCGATGGTCACAAATAACGGGGCGATTTTCTTGTCATCTCCTGTTTCTGCCAGGATATCCAGAACCTCTGATAATTTTTGTAATTCGCCCGGACATATGGCATGACAATGCGTAAAGCCGAAAAAGACCGTCTTGTATTTATCCGCATAGTCCTTTTCCGTGACGGCATTCCCGTGATGATCCGTCATGCTGAACGGCCCGCCGATTCCAGTGGGGGTCCCGGCAAATCCTGACTCTTTTTCCTCTGTCTGCGTGGCGGCTGCGCCTGTATGTGTATGCCCGGCTTCTGTTTTATCTGTCTGTACAGACATCAGGTACATCATCCCGCCGAGAACACATATCAGCAGAACAATCAAAAAAATCATCTGTTTCTTTTCATGCATGTCATGACTATAAAACGAATGATTAAAAATTCAAGTGAGGATTTTTGATTTCAGATGCGCGCCTGCAGGGCTATTCAGGAAATCCATTACAAATTTGATATTCCGCTCCCTGTCAATCCTGATTTCCTGCGGCTTTTGCTGAAGAGCTGCGTCATGGGCCGTTTGCAGGACGTTCGGATCGAGCCGCTGGCGTATCCCCCTTGCAACCGCCAGTGTTTCTGCGATCAATACTTCCCGACTTTTGCCTGTCTCCTGATGACTCATCATTGCTCCGTCTTGACTTCATCTTTATGATACTATTTTAGCGATAAAAGCTTAAAACCCTGTTATAGAGAACTGCATGCTACTATCCGTTTACCGCACCCTGACACGCCATGCGGGGGGGCCGCTGAAAGGCCTTCTTAAACGCCGTCTCGCCAAAGGCAAGGAAGATGCCACGCGCTGGCCGGAAAAAACCGGAGTGCCAGGGCGACCGCGCCCGCCCGGGCCGCTCGTCTGGCTACATGCCGCCAGCGTCGGGGAGGCGCAATCCGCTCTGGTCCTGATTGAGAAAATCTGCACGAACTATCCCCATCTCCACATTCTTGTCACAAGCGGCACGCTGACCTCCGCGGAAATGCTGGAAAAACGCCTGCCGGAGAATGCCTTTCACCAGTTCGCGCCAATGGACCATCCGGAATGGGTCAAAAAGTTCCTTGATTACTGGCAGCCGGGTCTGGCGCTCTGGCTGGAATCGGAGCTCTGGCCGAACATTCTGGCTGCTTTGAAGGAACGGAATATTCCGGCCATCCTGC
>CAKZKV010000021.1 GCA_937124505.1 uncultured Alphaproteobacteria bacterium | reverse complement strand
TCCAGCGTAATACCTTCAAAACTGCGGTTGATCTGAATATCCCGTGCCAGTTTTGTAAACCCGGCCAGAGTTGCAGCTGAGGCTGTTTCCGTCAGAATTCTGGAATCAGGTGCAGGAGGTGGGGGCGGAGCCGGAGGTTCTGGTGGTGGCGGCGGTGCAGCGACCACCTCTTCCACTTCATCCGGCTCTGTTAAATCCACCTCAATCTCATCATCAAAGACTTCCGGCTCTTCTTCGGCCTTTTCCGTCAATTCCAGAACGTCATCTTCTTCCGGGGCTTCCGGCGCAACGGGCGGTTCTTCCGGTTCTGGCTCTGGTTCGGGTTCCGGCACAGGCTCAGCAACAGCCTCTCCGTCTGTTTCCCCCTCATCATCATCATCAGAAATAATCTGGCGAATCGAGGCCAGAATTTCTTCTATGGATGGATCTTTTTCCTGTGCTGTGTCTGACATAGACGGATTCAAATTGTTGAAATTAACTTATTTTACTAGTTTCCATGATTGTCAATCTCTTGTCAAAGCCCGAATCCGCTTTCATCCCCAAAACTCTGCAGAAAAAGACAAAATAAGGGCATTAAGAAGAAAGAATCAAAATGAAAAATGTTCTTTTGGAGCAAATTCATACAAATACGGCACATTGGCATCAAACAAGGGAAAGACACACGGATCATCGTGGCCGGGTGCCCGCTCCACCAAAACAACTTTTCCACTGCCCTTCGGATTTTCACGCAATACGCAGACCATCCGGCCTGTTTCCTCCCTTAATTGCATCGTCAACAGTTTCGGGACTTCATGAACCGCGCCATTGACAAAAATAATATCATAAGGGCCATTACGCACCGCGGTTTCAATCGAATCTCCGTCGATATCCGCAATATTGCATAGATCAAGATCACTCCACATTTTGACCGCATACTGGCGCAACATATCATGAGGCTCCAACGCAATCACAGTTTCCACCATCGTCGATAGCACAGCGGCACTGTAGCCACTGCCCCCGCCAACATCAAGCGCGATATCAGTCGGCCTGGGTTCCAAAGCCTGTATCATCCTGCCGATCACCATCGGCTCCATCATATAACGCCCCTCTCCAATCAGGATATCTTCATCAAGATAGGCAGAGGCCCTCTTCCCCTCCGGCAAAAAAACTTCCCGTGGAATCGTCCCCATCGCCTGCAGTACTCTCTCCGAAAGAACGTTATTCGTTGCAAGCTGGCAATCAACCATGGCCTGTCTGGCAGCATCAAAATCCATTTTTCATCCTTTATTTTGCTTTATTAATTTACCCTATGTCCAGGTATTGATCCATATATCACGTGTACATTTTTTGCATGGCGTAAATTAGACTGGATTTTCAGAAAAGAGCATGCTATTGCTCTCTTTCCAAGGCGCGGTGGCAGAGTGGTGATGCAGCGGATTGCAAATCCGTGTACGCCGGTTCGATTCCGGCTCGTGCCTCCATTATTTTCTTCACCAGCATCCTCCTCCATTCACAGACGAACTCAAAAGCCTTGCTACAGCTAAGGCTTCCGTCTATTCTATGCCCATAGAAAATTTCCTCTGTTCGCCCATGATCGCAAAATAAGGGGGCACCAAAGGGGGCATCGCGAAAAAGCTGGGGGCATCGATGAAGCTATACGATAAAGATTGCAAACATGCAGAAATAAGAGAAAAGCCTTACAAAATGGCCGATGGCGGCGGTTTATACCTTGAGGTCAGGCCGAATGGCTCAAAACTTTGGCGTATGAAATACCGGATTAACGGCAAAGAAAAGCGGCTGGCCATTGGTTCGTACCCGATTATAGGGCTTGCAGATGCCCGCGAAGGCCGAGATGAAGCCAAAAAACTACTCGCCAAAGGCATTGATCCGTCAGAAGCCAAGCAAAAAAACCGCCGTGATGCCATCAGGGAAGCCCATAACACTTTTAAAGCTGTCGCACTGGAATGGCACGACAACCAGAAAGGCCGCTGGAGCGACAATCATTACAATAACGTCTTACACCGGCTACAGCGCGATGTTTTCCCTCATCTGGGTAAATACCCTATAGCGCAGATAGAAGCCCCGGACTTGCTGGATATGCTACGAAAAATTGAAAAACGCGGCGCTTTGGACATAGCGGGCCGCACACGGCAAATCTGTGGGCAGGTTTTCCGATATGGCATTCAGACCGGGAGATGCCAGCGTGACCCGTCCGTTGACCTCAAAGGTGCGCTTAAAACCCGTAAAACAAAACATTTCGCGGCTATAGATGCAAAGGAAATACCGGAGCTTCTTGATGCTCTGGAGCGTAATGACGCCCGTCTTTTCGCCAGAACCCGCCGCGCCATAAAATTATCGATGCTGACTTTTGTCCGTCCAGGGGAGTTGCGTAAAGCCCGATGGGATGAGTTTGATCTGGAACAGGCCGAATGGATTATTCCTGCCGAGCGGATGAAAATGCGCCGCGCCCATATTGTTCCTCTTTCCCGTCAGGCTGTTGAAATCTTGCGTGAACAGAAAGCGGAAACCGAACATATCAACACTGATCTTGTCTTTCCTAGCCAAATCAAGCCTAGAAACCCTATGTCAGACGGAACTGTGCGTATTGCCCTTCAAAAACTCGGCTTTAAAGACCGCATGACCGCGCATGGCTTTCGCGCCCTCGCCCGCACCACCATCAGAGAAAAAATGAATTATGACCCCGATGTGATTGAGGCACAGCTAGCTCACAAAGCCAGCGGCCCGCTTGGTGAAGCGTATAACCGCGCCCAATTCCTCGATCAGCGCAAGGTCATGCTTCAGGAATGGGCGGATTACATTGATCAAATGGCTGATCACGGCAAGGTGATACCGTTCAAGCGGAAACGGGCGTAAAAATGGCACTTTCCCTTTCTTTTTCCGCTGATGAAGTTTTTCTCTGGTGGCAAGAAAAAGCCGTCAAAATTATAGAGAAAACAGCCATTGATAATGGCGCAACCCCCGATCTAGAAGCCTTTACGGCGGATTTCATACAAATCTGTGAAAAAGCTTTGTCAGCTATTAAGGAAAGAGAGGTCAGAGATGCGACAAAAGCGAAAATCAAGCACGAAAAAGAGGTTCAGAAGGCGCTGGATACGGTAATTGATTTTTTTAGACCGGAACACCGGATGAAAAGTATCAAAAAATTGGCAGAAAGCGAGGGTATCAGGATAGAAAGTGAAGAATTTTTCTGCACACTGCTTGCCTTAGACAAAACTTTTCTGGCCTTTCAAGTAAAACAAAAAGAAAAACGTTTAAAGCCTGAAACATGGCTGGTTGTAGACGCATTTCCTACGCTCTATGCCAAGCATTTTGAAAAGACATGGGGACATTCTCGTGCGCCTGGAGGCGGGCTTCCTTGTGGGCCAGGTATTCGGTTTATGTCAGCTTGCCTAGACACCCTTGGAATTCAGAAATCCCCAGAGGCCATTGTTAAGCTTATTCGCGACCACAAAAAGTAATGGGACATTTTTTTGTTCCAAAAAAGATTTCTGTACCCTTTTTTCAACGATCCCAAAACCTGATCTACTCCTGTGAATACACAAACCCTTTGCGGTTCGTATGGTTTCAACTTTGAACACAGGAGATTCAAACATGACATCAGGCATTACCCCCTTCAGAGAATGGTGCAAAAAGAGAAATTTTGGCCCCACATATGGCTATAAATTGCTGAATTCCGGCGCAATCAAGGCCGTTAAAATCGGACGCCTCACATACATTACCGATGAGGAAGACCAACGCTGGCTTGATAGCCTTCCCAAATACGAACCCGTCAAAAAAGCACATGAAGACGCAAAAACTCAAAGATCGTATCAACATAATACGCAGTCATCCAGCGCCTTGAATGGGGGAAAAGCGTAATGGACTGGTATCCTTGGTATTTTCTGCTTCATGAGGCCGATACCATGCATCTTGATGTCTATCAGGATGGCTGTTATCGGCGCCTGCTCGATCATTACATGAAAACAAGGTCGCCATTGCCTGATAATAACCAGGCATTGGCCAGGATAGTCGGAGATAGCCCCGATAATTGGGAGGCTAAAGCCTCTGCTATAATCCGGGCTTTTTTTCAGGAAGAAAACGGCCTTCTTTTTCACAAAAAATGCGATGAAATTCTTGACGAGCAGGATAAGAAAACAAAAAAGCTCTCAATGAGCGGAAAAAAGGGAGCCAATAAAAGATGGCGAAAACAAAAGCTTAATAGCACCGCTAATGACGGTGCCAATAGCCAGCCTATGGCTGATGCTATAGCACAGGACAATACAATACAGGAGAATAAAGGTAAGAAGACTTCGTCTTCTCGTGGCCTGAACGATCCTGACATCCGTGAAGCTTTTGATATTTACAACGCTATGGCTGAACGCGCTGGTCTGCCGATAGCCCAAAAATTCACCAATACACGAAAAACCCGCATTAAAGCCCGTCTTAAAGATGCGGGCGGACTGGAAGGCTGGAAAACAGCCATTTCAAAAGTCGAAAGCAACTCTTTTCTCACCGGTGATGGCGACAGGGGCTGGAAAGCAAATTTAGATTTTTTACTGAAAGAACAATCCTTTACGCAATTGATGGAAGGAGCATATGATGAAAATACCAAAGCAAAACCGGGAACATCCGAGTACAACAGGCAGCAGCTCCAAGAGTGGGTTGACGGAAAATGAATGGACGGATGATGAGAAAAAGCATCTCGCAGCCGTCACGTTCCCGCTGGTAGAAATGCAGAAGCAGTACGGACGAAAGATGAACCCAAAACTGGTAATGCAGGGATGGCAGATAAAATTCGCAGGCCGCTTTACCGTCGATCAAATCCTATACGCTCTGGACGTATACACCGACAAAAACGACGATTTTCCAAGCCCCCACAATCTTATAGCCATATTGGAGCCGGAGCCACCACGTGTTACAGAGGCGCAGTTTATCGAAGCCCAGAAATGGCAGGAGCGAAACGGCTATCCCATGTTCTCGGATGCGAAAGATACCATTGACGCATACCATAAACAACGACAGGACGAACAGGAAAAATATAAAATACAGAATGAGCATTTGCTCAAACTCGCAGGAAATTCTGTAAAAAAGATAGAAGGGTAATGCTGAAGGCTCATTTGGATTGAGGGCGACTGTCTGCTGCATGGAGATTTCACCAGAATTGAAAAACCAAACATCAAACGCGCGTTATCCCTCACATTTTCTCCATGAACGTACATCTATGGGAGGTTGCCCATTACAGCATGAGCGGTATTATAAAAGGATCGGCCTTTTTCCATGAGCGGAACTATAAAAAGAGGCGGTTTTATACACTTTATCGTACCTTTTAACGTATCACTTATCATATTCGATAATTTTGCAGACAACACCGGCGTTTGCATCTATCCCGGTTACGACCAGTTTCGATCCGTCCGGCATATCGCCGTAAAGCATGTCCTGCCCATAGGTGAAATTCTTGATCCCATGCTCGTCAATGATCTTAACGCCAGCCTGGAAACACACGAGGGCGGACACCCGCCCTGTCTGATCCGTGGTAGGATGATAGCCCGCAGGCTTTTCATCGG
>CAKZKV010000020.1 GCA_937124505.1 uncultured Alphaproteobacteria bacterium | reverse complement strand
CATTGAAGAACTGGTCGATAAAAGTAATTTTACAGAAGTTGCATATCTCTTACTCTATGGAAACCTGCCGGATCAGGCACAATATGACGAATTCGATAAGAACATTACGTACCATACCATGGTGCATGAGCAGGTTCACCACTTTTTCCGCGGATTCCGGCGTGACGCCCACCCGATGGCTATTATGTGCGGTGCGGTTGGTGGCCTCTCAGCCTTTTATCATGATTCTCTTGATATTTGGGACGAGCGCCAGCGCGAAATTTCCGCTCACCGCCTGATTTCAAAAATCGGCACACTCGCAGCCATGGCCTACAAATACTCTATCGGACAGCCGTTTGTTTACCCGGACAATTCTCTGGATTATGCGTCAAACTTCCTGAAAATGTGTTTTGCCGTTCCGGCAGAGCCTTACGAGGTTAACCCGGTTCTGGCCAAAGCCATGGATAAAATCTTCATCCTGCATATGGATCACGAGCAAAACGCCTCCACCTCTACCGTGCGCCTGGCGGGGTCATCGCAAGCCAACCCGTTCGCCTGTATTGCCTCCGGCATTGCCTGCCTCTGGGGACCGGCACATGGCGGCGCGAATCAGGCCGTTCTTGAGATGTTGAACGAAATCGGCAACAAAAAACGCATCCCCGAATTTATCGAACGCGCCAAGGACAAGGACGATCCGTTCCGCCTGATGGGCTTTGGTCACCGCGTTTATAAAAATTTCGATCCACGCGCCAATGTTTTGAAAAAATATGCAGATGACGTTCTGGAAGAACTCGGCATCAATGACGAGCAACTGGAACTCGCCATGGAACTGGAACGCATTGCTCTGGAAGATGAGTACTTCATCGAACGCAAGCTGTTCCCGAATGTCGATTTCTATTCAGGTATTATCCTCAAAGCCATGGGATTCCCGACCTCCATGTTCACAGTGCTGTTTGCACTGGCCAGAACGGTCGGCTGGGTTTCCCAGTGGAAAGAGATGATTGAGGAGCCGTCCTTACGCATTGGCCGCCCCCGCCAGCTTTATGTCGGCCCGGCAGCACGCCAATACGTGCCCATGAACAAACGCTAGGACGAAAACTTCGACATAATATAATCTGCCGCAACATCAGAAGGGCTGGCCCCGTCCGGCCCTCTGATGGCCTGACGGATAAGACGAAAAGACTCATCCAGATCGGAATTCAACATATTCCCCTCAAGCATCCCCAAAATGTTGGCCGCAATATTCTCTGCGGTGCAATCATGTTGAATAAATTCGGGAATGATTTCTTCCTGTAAAATGATATTTCCAAGATGCGCATATTTGGTCGTGATCAGCCTCTTGCCGATTTCGTACGTCAGGGCGTTTACTTTATATCCAATCACATGCGGCACGCCGAGAACGGCCAGCTCAAGCCCTACGGTTCCTGACGTTGCCACGGCCACGTCACATGCGGCCATGGCCTGATATTTTTCACCCTCATCACTGGTCACAAGAAAACGGCACGTCATATCATCCTTGTAAGTATTGATGATGTTGTCCACTTTTTCACGCAGATGCGGCAACGTCGGACAAATGATACAAGGATTTTCAAACTCGTTCGTGATCTGTTTAACTGCGCCGATAAACGTCTCCGCCATACGTGAAATCTCACCCTCACGACTCCCAAACAAGACCCCAACTTTGGCGGCACATTCCGCCAGATCATACTTCTTGATAAATGCCTCCGGCGTGATCCCCTCCAGAAGCTTGCTCATAGGATGCCCGATAAATGCGGCCTCCATTCCCTCTTTCTTGAAATAAGGTGGCTCAAAGGGGAACAGGCATAAAATTGCATCATATAGCGCGGCGATTTTTTTCGCGCGCCCCGGACGCCATGCCCATACGGTTGGCGCGACGTAATGCACTTTGAGAGGGACATCAAGATTTCGTTTCTTGATCTGCTTTGCCACGCGGAAACTAAAATCTGGAGAATCAATCGTCATCAGAATATCCGGCTGGAAGGTTTCCACCGACTCCGCCGCTTGCCGGATGCGTTTCAATAAATGCGGCACTTTAGGCAAAATTTCAGCAATTCCCATCAGGGACAGTTCCTGCATCGGAAACAGACTGGAGAGGCCTTGCGCCTGCATACGCGTGCCACCGATCCCGCGAAAGATGAAATCATGCTTTTTGTATTTCGTTTGCAGGGAGGCCATCAAGTCCGCCCCCAGGATATCCCCCGATTCTTCGCCGGCTATGATAAAGATTTTCATGAAACCGAGTTTAACAACTTGACCCAAAGCCCGCACCTGTTTTAATTGCTGGTGTGAAAAATACAAAATCCCAGACACATGAAGATCCCCCTGTAAATGACAAGGACGCGACGAGGATGATTGATCCTGTTGCTCTGGGGCATGCCCTGCAACCCGTCTGGGAAAAGGCCGGACCGCTTCTGTCCAAGATTTATGATCTTCTTGCAGAACATTTTAATGAGAGTGAGCATAAACCGGTTGATCCTCTCAACCTGCGCATGGCATGGGCAGAATATCTCAACTATGCGCTGGCCCAACCGGAAAAAGTTATGGTACGCCAGTTCCTGTGGTGGAATGGCTGCATGTCCCTGTGGCAGGAATACGCCCTGAAAACCC
>CAKZKV010000019.1 GCA_937124505.1 uncultured Alphaproteobacteria bacterium | reverse complement strand
AGGAACAGATCAGACAACAACCCCCAGCATCAGACTTAACCCATTTACTGTTCGCGCCGATCAAAAAAGCGCGGATGGATTTCCTGATTGAAAAAGCCGTGGAACTGGGCGCAACACACCTGCACCCCGTCCTGACAGACCACACCGAGGTCAGGAAAATTAATGACTCCCGCATATACGCCCAGATGATCGAGGCAGCCGAACAATGCGAACGGATGGATATTCCATCCCTTGAACCACTCGTTTCACTATCAGAAGCGCTTCAAAAGATTACGTCCGACATGCAAGTTCTGGCCGGCATCGAACGGGATAAAAATGCCCCGTATATTGGCGAAATCGAAATCACGCATCCCATCGCTACACTCATCGGCCCGGAAGGCGGCTTTTCAGAGGACGAGATCCGTTTACTGACCTCCACTCAAAATGTCACACCCGTCTCCCTCGGACAAAATATCTTGCGGGCGGAAACCGCCGCCGTTAAGATTTTATCATATATAGCTAAATCATAAGAGAGGGTCTTTATATGTTTACATTGTTAAACCCACATTCCAATGTTCCGATTTTACTTTTATGCGAGCATGCAGAGAATAAAGTCCCGGAGGAATTTGGAGATCTGGGATTGGCAGCCCCGTCTATTTTAAACGGGCATTGGGCATACGACCCTCCCATGAAAAAAGTCACCATGCTTTTGGCCGAGAAAATCGGCGCGACTACTGTTCTGGGGAATTATTCGAGGCTGGTCATTGATTTAAACCGTCAAGAAAACGACCCCGATCTGATGACCCCGCACTACTTCGGCCATGACATTCCCGCCAATATGAATTTGAGTGAGGAAGCGCGCGCCCAAAGGATTGGGACATACTATAACCCTTACCACGATCAGGTCAGTTTTCAGATTGAACGGCTGAGAAAAAACGGACATCTCCCCTTTATTCTCTCCCTGCACTCTTTTACGGAAAGTCCGGGGATCGGCTTGCCTGATCGGCCCTGGGACGTTGGACTTCTGTACAATAAATACGATCAGGCTGCCCGTCATTTTGACGATTATCTGACCCGACATCATCCAGAACTTAAAATTGGGCACAATGAGCCCTATGATCTGCGCGTTATGAGAACGTCAAGCGCAATCATGCATGGTGAGAACAAGGATTTGCCCTATCTTTTATTAGAATTGAAAAATGAAAATTTTGACCGCGGCGACCAGACCCACGAACAATGGGCTGATATTCTGGCAGATGTTTTACAAGCCATGGAGCTTGATCTGGAATTTCACCATGCCGTGGTTTCCTGACTTTTTAAAAAACAGCTTTTATCTGCTTATTTGTAGCCCTTGTTTTTGAGCAGGTCTAAAATCTCCTGATTATTAAGCTCGACGGCATAATCAAGCGCGCTTCCCCAATGATTAGACAAGTGCGGATCCGCACCATGTTCCAAAAGAATTTGGACCATCGCCGGACGTTCCTCCGTAACGGCATAAATCAGGGCCGTATTACTTTTTGCATCATGCTTGAAATTAACATCCGCACCATTTTCAATAAGAAATGTAATGGTTTCCGGCGTGGCGACCTTGCTTTGAAGCGCATACAGAAGCGGCGTTTCATTGTGCGCTGACAGGCCGTTTATATCTTCTCCCTGTTGCAGAAGGTCTTCCATCAGAGTGATGTCGTTTTGCGCCGCTGCGGAATGGAGAGGTGTCACATAATTAAGATCATCCCCCATACTAACACAATAGCCACCTATACAGGCGGCGCGTAATGGCTGAACCACATCACAG
>CAKZKV010000018.1 GCA_937124505.1 uncultured Alphaproteobacteria bacterium | reverse complement strand
CAGACCGTCAACGGCGACCGAATCGTCAGTGTGACCGCAGATGTGGATTATGACGTGACAACGCCTAATGACGTGATTGCCAAAATGAATGCGGAATTACTACCGGCGTTGAAAAAACAATATCCGGGTCTGGGGTACAGCTTTGAAGGAGAAAGCCGTGAGCAGGCGGAGGACCTGCAAAGCCTGGGCAAAAATATGCTGATTGCTTTGATGCTGATTTATGTTCTGCTGGGGGCGCAATTGCGCAGCTATGTCCAGCCCTTGATTATTATGTCCGCCATTCCCTTTGGCGTGGTCGGAGCGGTCTGGGGGCATTATCTGCTCGGGCATGACCTGACCTTTATTTCCATGTTCGGGATCGTGGCATTGACGGGCGTGGTCGTCAATGACAGCGTTGTGTTGATGGATTATTATAATTCACATCGTAAGGACGGGCGTTCGACGTTTGAAAGCGTTCAACGGGCCGTGAAACGGCGTTTTCGGCCTATCGTGCTGACCACCATGACCACCAGTCTTGGCTTGCTGCCGATGCTTCTGGAAACCAGTCTGCAGGCGCAATTCCTGATCCCGATGGTAATTTCACTGGCCACGGGTATTCTCTTTGGGTCTGTCGTTATTCTTATTCTGGTTCCGCTTCTTTTGATGATTCTGGAGGATATTCACAACCTGCCGCGACGTTTTCATGAGGGGTTTAAAAAACATGTCCAGCCCTCCTGATCACTGGCAGGAACAGGTTAAACGTGTGGGGCTTTTGCGGGTCAGGGTTACGCCAAAAGCTTCAAGAAATTGTATCAAGGTGGAGCAGGACGAAGAAGGGAAGTGGCTGCTTCGGGTTTATGTGACAACCGTGCCGGAAGACGGCAAAGCCAACAAAGACGTGATCAAACTTTTGGCCAAAGAACTCGGCCTTGCAAAATCCTGCCTTGAAATCGAAAAAGGCCTGACGTCACGTGAAAAAATTGTAAACATTTCAGATGGTTAGTCTCTTGGTTCTCTTTAGGACACCTCTAAAAACCCCTAATTCACACAAAAACCGTCATTTCGGCGCATGCCGGAATCTTCCAGATCAATGGCTTAAAGATCCCGGCCTTCGCCGGGATGACGATAAAGGAGAGTTTTTAGAGGTGTCCTTTATATATTAGAAAGCTAAATATATTAGATTTTTCTGATCGAAATATCTTGATTTCCCCATGATTTGGCGTATTATTCTTGCCATAAAAACTGATGAGCCGTCACTATAAAAGTCCCCGTTTTTATCGTGATGCCTCAAAAATATTGAGGGATTATAAGATGTTACGCAAAGCCTTTGCCAGATTGTATTCTGGAGCCAATCATTCACATAACAAAGATGGTCTCGTGACCAATAGAGACATAGATGCCGCGCTGGAGTCGTTGTCCGTCCACATGCGTTCAATTTCTCACGATATGCGGTGGCGCGCTAAACTTAGAGAACCGATGGCAGGAACGTTGGAGCATCTGACATCCCTGACGCATCAGTTGCAAACGCCGGAGGTGGAGTTATCTCCGCAAACATATTATCAGGATCCTCGTTTTGGCCCTTTGTTCAGTAACAGTAGCCGTATTCCGCAAATCGTAAATCAGGCTTCGACCACTCAGGATTTTTTTAAAGCTGTAAAAGACGCCCCTGCTTGTTATGGGGTGATGTGGACACGTTTGCAGAGCAGTACAAAACTTGCCTGTGACTTGTCTGGAGATAATATTCGCAGGGAGGTCATGAGAACACAGCATGGTTTTTCTGACCATAACATCACACACCATAGCGTAGATATTAACGGAACACGTGCTGGCTTGCGCGCTCACTTGCTTGACGCGCTTTTATCAGGCATTTCTGATGGGGTCGAAACGGACTATCAGGTGTATAGAAGAAAAGGCGATGTTGTTGTCACAGGGGATCAGGAACAATTTTTTCAGGAGACAATGCGTCCTCTAGGACAAAGTTATGCGCCGCCACATCACGAATTATATGCTCTTGAAGACGGTGTTTCTCTTAATGAAGACCAGCAGGAACTTTTGCAAAAAGCTTTTGCGCCCCATTCCAGACGAGCCAGAGAAACTCCCCATATCTTGTCAGAGGTACGAGGTTCTCTGGAGCAGGCAGCATCTCGTATGTCCCTTCGCGAGGTTCTCCTGAAAGTTGATGCTATGGGCTTTGAACTGGAGGGGGAAGAAGCGGCAAAAGCAAAGCCCATTCAGTTCCACCGTGTTGATACGGCCAACGGGTCTCTTGGCGTTCCCGTGATAGTGTCCATTCCAAAAGCAATCGTGGATATGGAACAAAGCTATACTCTGGATTTGGAAGCATTGGAAAAAATTTATTAAATCGGATGAATGATAAAAGCGTTCCGTTGGCTGTTGTGGCTGTATCAGGCTGGTCAGGAAGCTATGGTGCCGGTGGTCGGACTCGAACCGACACTCCTTGCGGAACCGGATTTTGAATCCGGCGCGTCTACCAATTCCACCACACCGGCAAGTGCGCTTGTGAAATAACGAAATTTGTTGTACCCATTTTAAACACAAAACACAATGGGATATTTATATTTATGAACACCGTTAGAAGTCTTTCCGAACTCCTCGCCGATTTTTCTTTGCAATTGCAGGAAAAACATAAAGAAGACAAGGCCCGCGTCGATATTGCCGAGATACTGGACGCGTTTCATGAGCGTGGATTCGGGGTCATTCTGTTTTTCTTTGCCTTGCCGATGGCGTTGCCGTTGCCGGTGCCGCCGGGGATCAACGTGCTGTTGGCCAGTCCCTTGATCCTGTTGACCGCCCAGCAAATGCTGGGGCGTCATGAAATTTGGCTGCCGGAAAAAATGCGGCGGAAAACATTTTCCGCGAGAAGCCTGCGAACCATGCTGAACAAGGCCGTGCCATGGGTCCAAAAAATAGAATTACTGGTGCGCCCGCGTCTTGGATTTCTGACACAGGGTGTTACCTCAAATTTTATAGGACTGGCGGGACTGCTGATGGCCCTGACGATTTGTATTCCTGTACCGTTGACAAATACCGTGCCGTCTTTAGGGATTGCCTGTATGGCCATTGGTGTTGTGATGCGGGACGGGCTGGCCGTTTTGGCTGGGGCGGCCATTGGATTACTATGGATTTCATTGCTGGTTTTTCTGGGGGAGGCAGGCTTACGCTTTGTCATTGAAAGTGTTTTGTAAATGCTGAAGAAGTTCTTTGAAGGTGTCATTTTTTTTCTGGGTCTTGGATTGTTTATCTGGCTTGGGGTCTGGCAGCTTGAGCGCGCAAAGTGGAAAGAAGAAATCATTTATGAACTGGATCGTGAATATCAGAAAAATGCAGCGGGCTATGCGCTCACCCCTAATGATCTTGGCAAAAGCAATCAACCGTTTCAGGTGGTTCGTGGTTGGGTTCAGGGGCGCTTTATTCCAGGCGGAACAACGCTTTGGCCTTCTTTGCTGAACGGCCTGTATGGATATCAGTTAGTGGATCCTTTGTTGCTGTCCAACGGAAAAATCCTGATGGTCAATCGTGGCTGGGTGAGTGAAAAAAGGGGCGCACGCGAGAGAGTCCCTTCTGCGTATTATTTGCCACCCGTAGATCGTCCCCTGACAGTGACAGGTGCAGTCAGAGAAGTGGATACGAACTATTTCCGGCTGGCGAATGATTTGATCAAAAACCGCTGGCATCGCTTTCATACGAAGGATATTGCTGCATATTTGAAGGTAGAGGAGGACAGGATTTATCCTGTCATGATGTATGCGGAGGCTGTTTCTGGCACAGAATCTAAGGTTTTAGGGCGCTTAAGTGATGATCGGGCCTATCCGAAGAACAAGAATCGTCAATATGCAGCCTTCTGGTTTATACTTTCAGGGCTCTGGATTGTAATTTTAGGGACGATGCTCTTCCGTCGTGACCAGTCTTACTGAATACTTTTTTGATGTGCTTCTGTTTTGGCCTGCGCATATTTTTCATTGCGGGTCAGTTCTACAAATTCCTGATCAAAATTAGCGCGGTTTGCATTAAATCTTTGTAGCTCTTTGCCGCTCAGAGTGTCTCCCGTTGGGACATTCACGCCGCGCGGGTTTACCTGCTTGCCGTTAATCAGGACTTCATAGTGGAGGTGAGGGCCTGTTGAGCGGCCAGTTGTTCCGACATAGCCAATAACCTGCCCTTGTTTCACACGGGAGCCTGCCCGTATGCCTGATTTAAATTTTTGCAGGTGGGCATAAGCTGTTTTCAGTTTGGAATTGTGACGGATGCGGATGTAGTTACCATAAGAACCATTGCGACCCGCTTTTTCAATCACGCCATCCCCCGCCGCGTAAATTGGTGTGCCACGAGGCGCCGCAAAATCAGCGCCTTTATGCATTTTACTATATCCCAAAACCGGGTGGTGTCTCATGCCAAAACCGGAGGACATGCGTGCGCCGTCACCCGGTGTTTTCATGAGAGTACGTTTGATGCTCTGGCCTTTTGGGTCATAATAATCAATATCCCCGTTTTGCATTTTGTGGCGATAGAGAGACAAGTCCTGTCCTCCTGTCACCAGACGTGCATAGAGAATATCTCCATAACCGATATGTGTGCCGTCTTCTGTGGCTTTTGTTTCGTAGAGGATTTCAATTTCATCGCCGGAACGGATATCTCTCTGGAAATCAACGCTCCAGGAGAAAATTTTAATCATTTTTGCGATGACTTCATCCGGAATATTTGCTTTGGCTGCAGAGCCATAGAGGGAATATTTCAGGGTTGCCCGTTTTGCAGATGTCTGGGTGATAACCTTTTTTTCAATTTCCCTGGCTTTAAAGGCGTCCTCTTCTTTGTAAACCACAATCTGTTTGGCCGGGCTGATTGGCATAGTCATCTTAGAGACGCTTTTCAGCATCGTCCCATCAGATTGATGATCATGCGTATATTCAATTTCAAAGGATTGACCTGGGCGGACATGACGCGGGTTATAATGTTGCCCCAGGGCTTTTACCATGCTGTAGACTTCCTGGGAGGATATCCCTATCTCCTGCAGGCGACCGGTGATGGTTTCCCCTGATTCTATTTTGATGAGATCAGGGCCTTTTGACTCTACTTTTGGCGTTTTATAAAAGGAGGCCAATGTGACTTCTGATTCTTCGATATTATGAGGGGGCGAAAAAGAAGCTTGTTCTGTGGGGGCGGTCATTTCCGGTTCCTGTTGCATTGGGTTTTTCAGGAACAGAACAACGTTGGTTTCTTTCGGGGGGGCTTTTTCAGCAGGCAGCGATTCAATGCCCCTGTCAGGTACGGCTTGTGTAAAAGCAACCTGTTGAACCGGGGCTGTGAGTGTCGTTTTTGCCTCAGCGATCTGACCTTGCGCACTGATCATGCCTGCTTCCGCATGAGAAAAAACCATATATTGGTTCAAGGCGGTTATGCTTGTCGTCAGGACAAACAGAAACAGCGGAACGAAATAACGTAGCCGCAGCGTTTTTCTTGCCGTAAAAAAATGTCTGCGTTTCAGGCGGCTTAGACGTGAAAATGCACGTTCCATAAGCGTTAAGGCAAATAAAACAGAACTCTTCATGTGATGAAGAGAGGGATGTGTCGTCAGTTCGGAGAGAGATAAGGCCATGATAACAGAATTTTTTAAAGGGGCCTATTGGCCCACGTTTATGAAGGTTCTTTCTTTTATTATCCTTCTAAATTCTAAGCGCTTCCTTATTTTTTGTTACTATTTTATACAAATAAATTTCGATTTTATACCAAATTAAAAAATATTTTTGAAGAAAAATAGATTAAAAATCTGAATTTCCACAGGTTTTCCTATATTTCAAAGCGTGTTTTAAGGGTCTTGATTGTGTTTTTCATATGATCCTCAGCTTCCAGAAGGCTTCTGTCAACTTCGGTCTTGATGTAATAGCCGATCAATAAAAAGACCAGAGCGTCCAGTGCTGAACTTTTTTCACTCCCCGTTTCAATCGACCCCGGCAAGAGCCCGGCGAACAGAATCAGGCAAAAAAGCAGTAAATAAGACATCGTCATGGAGTAGCTGAGGAGAGCGTTGCCACGGACAATGATGCGCAGTTCTTTTGCTGTTTTTACGTCTTCCACCAGCATGTCAAAATCAGCATAGACCTTTGCTCTGCGTATAAAATCAAACAGGCCGTCTGTGGAGCCTTTGACTAAAAAATGCTCATTCCCGGCACTGATTTCTTCGACGTTTATAACTTGTGAGATTGTTTGTTCCAAGAACTCTTTGACCTCAGATATATCCTGATCCGGATTGAGTTTGATGCGTTCTGAAATTAGAAAGTTTCTCATTGAAGATTCCTTGGCTTATCCATTATTTGCAGGCGGCTGTGATGGCATTGTAAGCAGCGGTTGAGCCATCCAGGCTGTAGGTATCTGTGGTCAGTGTGCCCCGGGAAGATGTCCCTTTTACGATCATGTTACTGCCACGTTTGATCGCACTGATCAGGCGTTTATCGGTGGCTTCATCTGATGCCCATGCCATTTCGCCCTGTGTGAAGAGTGAGAATTTTTGCCCACCAACCGTGATGGTGACATCGCTGTCTTTTTTATAGGTATATCCTGCAACGTAACTGAAGACATCCTTGGACGTTTTAGACGGCCAGTGTGTGATAAATGCGGCGATCTGCCCGCGTTGTGTATAATTTCCGGCATCTGTGACTGGTGCACTGGTCATGTAGCAGACTTTTTGGCCGTTTTCTATGAAGTAGTAGGCCGTCCACTTACCGAAATCCTTGATCTTGACCGCATTATTGGCTTGTGCCGCAAGCGGCAGGGAGAGGGCAAGAGAGAAAAGGGCGCAATGGAAAAACCTAAACATATAGACGTCTTAAATTCGTTGGTGGGCAAATGCAAATTTTAGAATATAGCTGATTGATCTCTTTGAAAAGGGATTTCCGGTGATTATTTCTGTGTTCTTTGTTTGCGTCTGTGTCCAAAATTATGATCGGCCAAGCCTTCCGTCGGGCCGCCGGCTTTCACGGGTCTAGGGGGAAAACGCCGCATGGAAATCAGGCGGTCATACATGACGAGTGCTCCGGCAACGCCGACATTGACGCAGAACTTCATGGGAATATGCACAATATGATCGCAACGTTCTTGCAGTTCGGGAGACAGGCTGCCCATTTCCGGCCCCAACACATAGGCGGCGCGTGTGGGATGTTTAAAGCTGGGAAGTTCAATGGAGTCTTCAATAAGCTCGATCCCGACGAGTTGGCAGCCGGTGGGAAGGGACATCTCCTTGACATCCTCATACTGGTAATAAGGCAGGTGATCAAACGCGCCGGAGGTATCCGTGGCGCGAATGCCCTTCACATCAATGGCCGGCTGGATCGTAAAAAAGAAGCTGGCGCCGAACGAATGGGCGGAGCGCATCAGGTTCCCGATATTTCCTTCTTTGCTGATCTGCTCAACGCCTATGCCAAAATATCCACGCATTTCAAATCTCAGTTCTGAGGACCGAAGACTTCTTCTCTTGCAGCCTGATCATAGGCATCCATCACGTCTCTGCTCGAACTGCCATCATCAATATAATCTTGTTTCATCCGTTCATATTCGGTTGTGGCTTGAGTCCGTTCTGCTTCAGATCCTGCGTCTCTAATGTTTTCCAAACTTCTTTTAAAGGCATCAAACAGAATAGAATCTCTTCTAACTTCGACCATTTTTTTTCTCCTCGCTAAGTTTATATACCCGAGCTTATTTATACGGATTTTTACTGGTGCGTACAAGCAGGCGGACGGGAACGCCCTGTATGTCAAAGGCCTCGCGCAGGCCGTTGATGATATAGCGGCGGTAACTGTCCGAGATTTGTTTCGGGCGCCCGCACCACAGCACGAAGGTCGGCGGGCGTGCCTTGATCTGTGTCATGTAGCGCAAACGGTTTGGTCTTCCGTCCACAAGGGGCGGAGGGTGTTTGCTTTCCATCCAGCCCAGCCACTGGTTTAGCTTGGCCGTCCTGACCCGCGTATTCCAGAGGTCGTAAGTCTCCAGCACTGTTTTCATCAGGATATCGGTATTTTTGCCATTCAGGGCGGACAGGGTGACCATCGGCAGGTTGTGAATCTGGGCAAAGGACTTCTCAAGACGGTCTAAAACCGCCTGCCGTGTCTCGTCTTTTTTCTTCACCGCGTCCCATTTGTTACAGGCCAGGATCAGGCAGCGTCCTTCTTCAATGACATGCGCGGCAATCTGTAAATCCTGCTTGTCAAAGCCGTTCACGGAATCAATCATCAAAATAACCACATGGGCGAGGCGGATGGCGCGCATCGTGTCGTCAACCGCCATTCTTTCGATTTTGTTCTGCACTTTGGTTTTTCGGCGCAGACCTGCGGTATCTACGAGGCGGATATTACGTTCCTGATACGTCCATTCGACGGCAATCGCGTCACGGGTCAGACCCGCTTCCGGGCCGGTCATGACCCGGTCATCTTCGATTAAGGCGTTGAGAAGTGTTGATTTTCCGGCATTCGGACGTCCGACAATGGCGATCTTGATTGATTTCTCTTCTTCCTGCGGTAATTCTTCCAGCAGGTCGCGGTCGGCGCCTTCCAGAGCGTCCAGTTCGGCATCGGGAATATAGTTCCCTTCTTCTTGGGAATCCACCTCATCGCTGTCGTCAAAATGTTCGGGGAACTGATCCATCAGTGCGGCATAAAGTTCCCCCAGACCGATCGAATGTTCGGCGGAAATGGAAAGCGGCTCGCCCAGCCCTAAGGCATACGCTTCTGCTGTCCCTGCCATGGTGGCCTGTTCATTTTCGCATTTATTGACAACCAGAAAACAGGGTTTGTTCTGACGGCGCAGCCATCCGGCAAAGTGCGTGTCCAGTGGCGTGACGCCGGAACGACCGTCAATGACAAACAGGATGACGTCTGCTTTGGACAGGGCTGTCTCCGTCGATTTACGCATGCGACTTTCGATAGACTCGTCAAAGCGCTCTTCCAGCCCCGCTGTGTCAATGACG
>CAKZKV010000017.1 GCA_937124505.1 uncultured Alphaproteobacteria bacterium | reverse complement strand
CTGATTAAAATGGGGGCCAAAATCGAAGGACTCGGCACGTCCGAGATCCGCATTCAGGGCGTTGACCGGCTGCACGGCATGGCGCACAGCGTTGTCGCTGACCGGATTGAAACGGGAACCTATCTGTGCGGTGTTGGCCTGACCGGCGGAAAAATCCGCTTAAAAAATACCAGTGTCGATTTACTCCCGGCGCTGATTGCGCCTTTAATGCGCGCTGGTCTGGACATCATGCAGGATGGAAATGATATTATCGCCAGTCACGAGCATGAACTGGTGCGCGGCACAGATATCATGACGGAGCCTCACCCCGGCTTCCCGACAGATATGCAGGCACAGTTTATGGCTATGATGTGTCTGTGCGACGGTGCCAGCATGATTACCGAGACGATTTTTGAAAACCGTTTCATGCATGTCCCCGAACTGAACCGTATGGGCGCAAACATTTCCGTTCAGGATAATTCCGCTATCGTCCGCGGCGTCAAAAAACTGAAAGGCGCAGAAGTTATGGCCACCGATCTGCGCGCTTCCGTTGCCCTCGTTCTGGCCGGGCTGGTTGCCGAAGGCGAAACCACCGTCAACCGTATTTATCATTTGGAGCGCGGCTACGAAAATATCGTTGCCAAGCTCTCCGGCGTTGGCGCGGATATCCAAAAAATGTAACCCCTTTCTCAGGGACAGTATTTATCAAGAAAATTTCCTTGAAAAATAAAGGAACTGTCCCTAGTTTGCAAACATGGGACAAAAATTCATCCTCGCTTTGCCAAAAGGCCGTATTCTTGATCAGCTTTTGCCGATTCTGGAAAAATGCGATATTATCCCGGAAAAAGCGTTTTTTGATCATAAAGACCGGGGGCTGCGCTTCCAGACCAATCATGAAAATCTGGATATCATCCGCGTCAGGGCCTTTGATGTTGCGACCTTTGTGGCTTTCGGTGCCGCACATCTCGGCATTGTCGGCTCCGATGTGATTGAAGAATTCCAGTATGAAGAACTATACGCACCTCTAAATCTGAACATTGGCAAGTGCCGCCTTTCCGTTGCCATGCCGAAAGACGACCCGGAAAAGAAAAACCCCAAAAGCTGGTCACACATAAATGTTGCCACAAAATATCCTCGCCTGACCCGTCAGCATTTTGCCAATAAAGGCATACAGGCCGAATGCATCAAACTAAACGGTGCCATGGAGATTGCACCTTCTCTTGGCCTATGCCGCCGGATTGTCGATTTAGTGGAAAGCGGTAACACGCTAAAAGCCAACGGCCTAGAGGAAATCGAAACCATTTTAGAGATTTCATCTTATCTTGTTGTCAACAAAACTGCCTCAAAGGTCAGACAATCCGAGATTCAAAACTGGATCAAAAAATTCAGAGAGGCCTTATCTTAAAAAACTCCCCTTATATTAAACGGGAATTTTTGCTACAAGATCAATCGTACGATAAGAAACAAAAGGACACCCTTTTCATGCGCTGTTTCCACTTCCTTCTGATTGCCTGCCTCGCCTGCCTGTTTGTAGCGGGATGTTCCGGAAAGCCAGCACCTCTTAATCCAGAGCACAAGGTAGACGAACAGCAAGACATCATCATCGGTTCCAAAGACGCGCCGCATGAGATGATTATCTATACGTCACCAGGATGCTATCCTTGCCTGAGGCTGTTTGGCCTGTCTCATCAGATCATCAAGGAACGCTACGTTGACAGCGGAAATCTGCGTCTCGTCTTTCGTCAGGTTCCGGGAATTGTCCCCTTTGTAAAAGATGAAGACGGAGGAACAAAAATTTTCAAACGCGGTCAATCAAACAGCGCTCTTGCCGCAATTTCAGCGCGTTGCGCCAACCATTACCTTGGCGACAAAGGCTATACAGACACGCTTTACTACCTTTATGCGGCATTGAATGAAAACGTACCCGGACCACAACTACAGGCATGGCCCCATTACAACGACACAACTATTCAGAAAATATTCTTTGCCATTGGGAAAAAAGGACAGGTTTCAAAGGAACAATACGAGACCTGCCTTGCGGAACCTATGAAAAGCGATACACTAAAGATCCTTAACAGAAATGCAGATATTTTCAGCAAAGATTTGGGCCAGAAAACCTTACCTGCCTACTATCTGGACGGCAAAAAACTTGATCTGGACACAAAATTACCATCCGAAGAGCTTCGAAAAATCCTGAAAGAGACGTTCGGAAAGTAAATGTCTTGAGACAAGGGCACGCGCTCACAAGAAAAAGTTTGACAATGCTTGAAAAATTCGTATGATCCGCACACATATAACGTTTACGACCTGGAATGACGGGTCGGCTTAAAATGAAAGGTAAAGCATATGGCTCGTATTGCCGGGGTCAACGTACCCGATAAAAAGCGCGTCCCCATCGCCCTGACTTATATTCACGGAATTGGCCGCACATCAGCATTTAAAATTTGCGAACAACTTGGTCTTGACGTTCAGACACGCATGGCGGATCTGAGCGAAGATGACCTGAACCGTGTTCGCCAAGCAATCGAAGCAGAATACACCATCGAAGGTGATCTGCGCCGTCAGGTTTCCCTGAACATCAAACGTCTGACAGATATGGCCTGCTACCGCGGCCTGCGTCACCGTAAGGGCCTGCCTGTACGTGGTCAAAAAACAAAAACAAATGCCCGCACACGCAAGGGCCCTGCGAGACCGATCGCAGGTAAGAAGAAATAAGGATAGATTGCTATGGCTAAACCACAAAGAAGCACAAAGAAAAAGGTCAAAAAGAATATCCACTCTGGCGTGGCTGTTGTTTTATCGACATTTAACAATACCATCGTGACCATCACCGACATGCAAGGGAACGCAATTTCCTGGTCAACCGCCGGTGCAATGGGTTTCAAAGGCTCACGTAAATCCACACCTTACGCTGCACAGATCGCGGCTGAAGATGCCGGTCGGAAAGCTCAGGAACATGGTATGAAAGAACTGGAAGTGAAAGTAAAAGGGCCCGGCTCAGGCCGCGAATCAGCCCTGCGCGGTTTGCAATCCGTTGGATTTACGATTAAATCCATTAAGGATGTGACACCTATTCCACATAATGGATGCCGTGCACGCAAACAACGCCGCGTTTAATCATTTCAACTGAAGGACACACGATATGACACAAGTACAAAAAAACTGGATGGAACTGATCAAGCCTTCAAAAGTTGATCTGAAACAAAAAAATAATCCAAATATCAAAGACATTGTTGTTGAGCCTCTGGAGCGCGGTTTCGGCCTGACTCTTGGGAATGCGCTTCGCCGTATTCTGCTCTCTTCTCTGCAAGGTGCAGCCGTTACAGCCGTTCAATTTGAAGGCGCTGTTTTGCACGAATTTTCTTCTATCGAAGGCGTTCGTGAAGATGTCACAGATATCATTTTGAACATCAAAGCCATTCCGGTCTCCCTGCACACGGAAGGCCCGAAAAAGATGCGCCTGTCTGCAGAAGGCCCTTGCATCGTCACAGCCGGTATGATCGAAGCCGGGGCGGACATTGAAATCATGGATCCGGGTCTGGAAATCTGTACGCTCGACAAGGGCGCAAAAATCAGCATGGAACTGACTGTTGGCACAGGTAAAGGTTACTGCCCTGCGGCACAAAATCGTCCTGAAGAATGCCCGGTCGGCCTGATCCCTGTTGACAGTGTATTTTCTCCTGTACGTAAAGTCAGCTACCAGGTGGAAGACACCCGTGTTGGCCAGATTACAGACTACGACAAACTGACTCTGACGGTTGAAACAAACGGTACGATTTCTGCTGAGGACGCAGTGGCCTATGCGGCCCGCATCCTGCAAGACCAACTACAGGTCTTCATCAACTTTGAAGAACCGAAACAACAGGTTGAAGAAGCAGAGGAAGAAACTCTACCGTTTAACCGTAACCTGCTCAGAAAAGTGGAAGAACTGGAACTGTCTGTTCGTTCTGCAAACTGCCTGAAAAATGACAACATCACCTACATTGGCGATCTGGTTATCAAATCAGAGCCTGACATGCTGCGGACACCGAACTTTGGACGGAAATCCCTGAACGAGATCAAGGAAGTTCTGTCCACAATGGGTCTGCACCTTGGTATGGACGTGCCGGAATGGCCGCCGGAAGACATTGACGAGCTGATCAAAAAAGTTGACGACCAGCCTTATTAATTTTGAGTGTGAAAAGGAAAATAGAAAATGAAACACGGAATTAAACAGAGAAAGCTTGGACGGACAACTCCGCACCGTAAGCAGATGTTGGCGAATATGGCGGCATCTCTGGTCAAGCATGAGCAAATCGTGACAACCCTTCCAAAAGCAAAAGAACTGAAACCTTTTGTTGAGAAGCTGATCACACTTGGTAAAAAAGGCCAATTGGCTGATCGCCGTCTGGCAATGTCACGTATGCGTGATGAAACACAGGTTAAGAAACTGTTCGATACACTGGCAGATCGTTATAAAGACCGATCAGCCAATTGGCCTTTTTTACCA
>CAKZKV010000016.1 GCA_937124505.1 uncultured Alphaproteobacteria bacterium | reverse complement strand
GTGGCGGTGGGTCTGCGACAGCGTTGCGTGCATCTATTGCCACGATGTTGAGTGTCACAAATGCTGTTAATAAACAAATTAAATATTCTCTGGAAGGCCTTCAAACCTTATCTAGAAGTGAGCCTGTGGCAAAATTGCGTATCACCATTTCAACATGGGCGCCAGCCAATAACTTAAAACAAATGCAAGAACGTTTATCTGTCATTGTGCAATCTCTGGAAAGCTGGGGATATTGCCAGGCCAGCGAATTTTCCGGAGATCCCCTTGACTGTGTAATGTCATCCGCCATGGGAATTCACTGCGCAGGAACCGCTCCTGTTGCAATTGCACCCTTGTTTGAAATTATGAAGATGTTGCCCTGGCAACGACCTTCCAGCCCTTTCCGCCGTGGTTCAATGCTGTTCCGAACACCTGATGGCAAAGTCTGGCCTTACCAGACAGGGAGTACTCTGACGACCACATGGTTTGATATTATCTTCGCCCAGCCTGGTGCTGGTAAATCTGTGATGATGAATACCTTAAACCTCGGAACTTGTTTGCAAGCAGGTCTGAGTAAACTGCCGTTTGTTGCCATTGTCGATATTGGCCCATCTTCTTCTGGTCTGATTTCCCTGATCAAGGAAGCCTTACCAGAGGAGAGGTCTCACGAAGCTGCTTATTACAGACTTCAGATGTCGCATCAATATGCAATCAACCCTTTTGATACACAAATAGGTTGCCGCTATCCTTTGCCGGCTGAACGAAGCTACCTTGTTGAACTACTAACCCTTCTATGTACGCCTCCGGGCTATGATCGTCCCTATGATGGGATACAGCAACTCGCAGGTTTGGTTGTTGATGAAATGTTCCGCTGGCGTGATGATAATAGCGCAAACGCCGAGCCTCGTCCTTACCTGCCTCGCCTGGATGCAGAGATTGATGAGGCCTTGCAAAAACATAATGTTCACCTGCCGGTTGACCCTCTATGGTGGGATGTTGTTGAGAAAATGTTTGACCTTGGAGAAGATCGCGTCGCGTCTTTGGCACAACGTCATGCCGTCCCGACGTTAGGCGATTCGATTACTGCTGCCCGACGTCCTCAAATCAGAACCTTGCTAGAAGAAACGTCTATCGGATCAAGTTCAGAAACGGTGATCTCGGCTTTTGAACGTATGGTTACGTCCGCAATCCGGGAATTCCCTATTCTGGCTTCAGTCACACAGTTTGACGTTTCAGGATCACGGATATGTTCTCTTGATTTGATGGATGTCTGTCCGCAAGGGGATGAAACGGCAGACCGACAAAGTTCCATCATGTATATGCTGGCACGCCATGTTCTTGTGCGTGAATGGTGGATGGGACCTGAAGCAATTAAATATGTTCCTGAAAAATATCAATCTTATCATGAATTACGTCTACAGGAAATTGCGGAATCCCCGAAACGCCTTTGTTACGACGAATTTCACAGAACAGGGAAATCACATTCTGTACGGTCCCAGATTATTCGAGATGTTCGTGAGGGACGTAAAAGAGGTGTACAGATTGTTCTAGCCTCACAGCTCCTTGATGACTTTGATGATGATATGGTGGATCTTGCAACCGGCGTTTGGGTCATGGGTGCGGCTATTTCCGATCAAGCTGTTGATGATATCCAGAAGCGTTTTGGTCTGTCCGCAACGGCACGTAATGTCATTCGGCATCATCTGACCGGCCCCAGATCAACCGGCGCACCATGCCTTCTTGTTCTGGCGACCAATGAAGGCCGGTACGAACAACATTTGATCAATACGCTGGGACCTATTGAACTTTGGGCTCTCTCGACCTCATCTGAAGACGTTGCCATTCGCTCACGTCTTTATAGTATTTTAGGCGCAGGTATTGCACGAAAAATACTGGCCGCCAATTTTCCAGGGGGGAGTGCCCGATCAGAAATCAAGCGCCGTATCCTCATGAGAGCAGAAAAAGCAAAAGGCTCAGGGGATCCTGATAAATCAGCGGCCCAGAGTGAAGTCATTAAAGAAATCGTAGCGGAATTAACAGAAGCGGCAAAATCCAGGCTCGATAAAACATAACCATGACAACTGACACACGAAACATAAAACAAAAAAAAGAGGAAAACGCCGCTGATTTTAAAGCAAGCCCTCCTCATCCCGCTATGCGCAACAGTTCAAAAAACGCAAAAGCCATGGGGTTAAAAGCCTTAAAGTACATGATTATTGGTGTTATTGTTGTCATATTCGGCATCAGTGCGTTTCTATGGTATGTTTTTTATGGACCCAAATGGGGAACCATGTACTACGGTGTTTGCAAGGTTTTTGCTGAGCGTATGGTTGATTTTCCGTCCACCATGAAAGTGCGGGAAGTTCAATATTATCGCCTGACAGCCCGTGTTTACATCAGTCATATCGACGCTTCCGGCCAGTTTAACTACAATGTCATAGAATGTGAATATGGAAAAGGAAGCTACGAAATTACGCGCGTCAGGGTTGATCGAAAAATCTTAAGTGATACAGACAAGGAACTTCCTGTAAATCCTGATATTTTGAATAATTTTAATAAGGGGCTCAATGCTATTCTTATCAACCCTCCCGACCTATTATTGCCTCGATCCACACAAGGAGCACCGCTTGTTGATCTCTGGCGTGGGGAAGGATAGAGAAATTTGCTTTTGTAATCCTAAATTCGATATAATTTATACAAAATGAGACGTAAAAGAAGTCTAAATGACCCCAGAAAGGTAGCTCAGAAGCCAAAAACTTTGTCTGACTTGATGAAAATCGCATTGATTATTCATGAGGACGGTTTGATCTGGGTTTTTCATGACAAGAAACTACCTGATGAGTTGGATTGGGTTGATTTCGATGCGGATGAAAACAAGATTTATTTTATCGGAAAACGTGGGATTCCTATGAATTTAGGCCTGAAAATGAAAGGCAACCAGTTTGAAAATCTGCTGAATTGCGAGTTTTTAATGGCGGCTCATGTGGAAAATGATGATGTACAAAGCATGACGCTGGTTCCATTTTTAACGCGGAAAATCAAAGAAAAAGATGAAATAATTGATAGAAAGAAAAAATAGCAGAATAGGGAAAATAAATGGCAGATGGTGGTACATATATCGACAGACAAACGTCTTATGATACGTCTTTCGACCAACTGGTCAAAGACGCGTTTCCTTCCTCAGAGCAAGGATGGGGGGATTGGTTGTCCGGCGTTGTCGGATTGGACGATGCCTCTATCACCGAAGAAGCGTTTGATCAAGGTGAACAGTTTATTAATACGAAAATAAGCAACGGAGCTTATATTGAAACCCGTCTGGGGAATGACCTGACCGCCTTACAACAAGCTGGCGGCGAAGAATATCAGGCCCTCGTCGACTATGTGAAGGACATCCGTCCGGATAATCAGGAAGAACTACTATCCGTTTATCAAAAAATTGCATCCCCCGAGACATTTACAGCCATTGTTCTCTCTCAGGCAGGCATCAAAGAAGCTAATATCAAAAGCTTTGTTGGAAAACTGGGAGAAAACGAAGTCGTCCGCGAAAAAATGTTCAACTTTGTTGAAAGCCTGGACGCACAACCCGGACTGACAGGAGACATAGAATCCCTCCCAGAGCGCATTCAGGCAAATGCAGGGGTTTTTCAGGACATGGTTCAGAAGCCTGATGCTTTTTTTCAATTGGCCAAATCTGATGCCTTTGACTCAATCATCACAAAAGTTACAGGTCATATCGAAAGCGGCGGCGCCCTTGATCAACAGGGTATGATGGGGCTGGTCAGCGGCATCTCCCTGCAAGACAAAGCCTCCATGTTTATGCAGATTGGCGGCGCGACAGACGAACAGATTGCAACGTTTCAAGAAAACCTGCAAACAGCCGTTACCGCAAATTCGGCATTGGAAGGTGTTTTGGACAATGCCATTGCAAATTCAATTCGTGACGGAGCCGCCACAGGCTCTAATGTCTTTGAAACCCTGACCAATTCTGCGGAAGTTTTTGCCAATTTTGCTTCAACACAGGCTGCAGAAACCCTCCTGACCAGCCCTAATCTTATAGATGGCATCGTCGAAAAAGCTCAGGAAAAGGGCGATGCCATTACAATGGACGATTTAAAAGACATCGGAATTGAAACAACCATCTACCATGAGGCAGGAATTTTCGCGGCGGTTAATGGCAGCACTATTTCCCCTGCCATGATGATGATGGGCGGACATGGAATCGATATACTGATCGACCAGGCGAAAAAAATGGGAGATGGAAACTCTGCCAATTTTATGAAAGATTTAGTCTCTCAATTCCAACAAATTCTGAGCGGAAGCGGTCTTGGCGGTATTATTGGTGGTTTGGGAAACTCACCTGGATGGTTGCAAGAAGCGGGCGGCCTGACGGCCTCAAGATTCGGCTTTGATTTGGGTGGAAGCAGTGAGGCCTTTGCACGTATGGACAGAAGCCTGATTTTTGACGGCTCGGATGGATACCTGCCTGCGATTGATTATGAGCAAATTGGACGCAACTATGCAAACAACGTATGGGATGCCGAAGGCAAGATTCGTCCCGAGATACCGGACGTGAATACTTCGGTCATGCCTTAATTCATCTCATGAAAGACCTTGACGTTTTAACTATTTTTCCCCACATTACAGCCTTACTGACATAAGGCTGTTTTTATATGATTAATATTCCAAGATGGAAAGTGATTCTGATTCTTCTGACGTGTTTTCTGGGCTTTGCCTATAGCGCGCCAAACCTGCTCCCGGCACAAACACTGGAAAATATCCGCGCCAATATGCCGGACTGGTTCCCGAACAAGACCGTCAATCTGGGGCTTGATCTGCAAGGCGGGGCGCACCTGCTGGTAGAAGCCGACATCCCCTCCGTCATCAAAGAACGGATGGACTCCATTCAGGACAGCGTCCGCGAAACATTGCGCGAGCATGATATCAAAACAGCCGGACGCGTCCAGAAATCGACAGATCACGTTTCCGCCCGTCTGGACAATCCCTCTCAAAGTCAGGAGGCGATCCGCGTCATCAAAAAAATCGAGCCCGGCCTGGACGTCACAACCGATGAAACCGGCACTATCAAGGTCTCGTTCACAGAAGAAGCACTGGTAGAAATTAAAGACAAAGTAATTGAGCAATCCATCGAAGTGATCCGCCGCCGTGTTGATGAAACCGGCACAAAAGAACCGAACATTCAGCGTCAGGGTGAAAACCGCGTGATTATCCAGTTGCCGGGCGTTGAAGACCCTGAAGAAATCAAGGACTTACTGCAAAGAACCGCCAAGATGAGTTTTCATCTGGTCAATGAAGACACACGCAGAAGTGCCGGCACCATGACATTACCCATGGCCGAATCAGAGGGCGGCATGCCCCTGATTATCAAAACACGCGCCGATATTACCGGGGACATGCTGACCAACGCCCAGACCGGCTTTGACCAGAATTCACAGCCGGTTGTGAACTTCCAACTGAACGGAGTCGGCGCAAAACGCTTTTGCAAAGTCTCCTCCGAAAATATCGGGCGGCGCTTTGCCATTGTTCTGGATGATGAAATCATCTCCGCCCCCGTCTTCCGCAGTGCCATCTGCGCAGGACAAGCGCAAATATCCGGCAGCTTTGACGTGGCCTCTGCCAATCAACTGGCCTTGCTGTTGCGCGCCGGCGCACTGCCTGCCGACCTCAAATTCGTTGAAGAACGCTCTGTGGGGCCCTCTTTAGGCGCGGATTCAGTTGAAGCAGGAAAAAAAGCCAGCCTGATTGCCCTGTCACTCGTTCTCATTTTCATGGTCATGAAATACCGCCGTTTCGGGATTTATGCCGATATTGCCCTGATCGTTAACGTGGCGCTTATTTTTGCGCTGCTCTCCATGTTGCAGGCGACTCTGACCCTGCCGGGGATTGCCGGGATCGTGCTGACCATCGGGATGGCGGTGGATGCCAACGTTTTGATCTTTGAGCGCATCAAGGAAGAGTTTAAAAACGGACGGACACCCCTGACCGCCGTGGATGTCGGTTATTCCCGCGCCTTTGGCACAATTATGGATGCGAACCTGACGACCCTGATCGCCGCAGCCATCCTGTACTCTTTCGGAACAGGCCCGATTAAAGGCTTTGCTGTTACACTCGGACTGGGGGTCATGACGTCCCTGTTCACAGCCATCATGGTCACCCGCCTGTTTGTCGTCCTCTGGCTGCGGACACAAAAACCAAATAAAATCCCATTATAAAGTGAATCATTATGAGCAAATATAAAACGCCGGAAACAAAGACACACATTAACTTCATCGGTATGCGATGGGTGGCCTTTGTTGTCTCGACACTGATTGTTCTGACATCAATCGGACTCATTGCCACAAAAGGACTGAGCTTTGGGATTGACTTTACTGGCGGAACCCTGATTGAGATTAAACTGGATGAAACACCTGATCTTTCACAAATCAGAGAAAGTCTGAATAACCTCAATCTGGGCGGCATTTCCATTCAGGAGTTTGGCACGCCGCAAGACCTGCTTATTCGTATGCCTGAACAACCCGGCGATGAAGAGGCACAACAGGCCGCCATCAATTCAATTCGGGATGTTCTGGACAGCTCTTTTGAGAAGATTGATTACCGCCGTGTGGAATATGTCGGACCGCAAGTCGGGGAAGAACTCAAAAAGCAAGGCCTCTACGCTATTCTGTTCTCTCTGGGTGGGATTTTGATATATATTGCCCTGCGTTTTGAATGGAAATTCGGGGTCGCGGCGATCCTCGCGCTGGCCCACGACGCCGTTGCCACCATCGGTCTGTTTGCCTTTACGCAGATGGAATTCAACCTGTCCACCGTCGCAGCCGTTTTGATGATTGCCGGTTATTCTATCAATGACACCGTGATCGTCTTTGACCGCATTCGTGAAAACCTTCGTAAATTTAAAAAGATGGAACTCCCCACCCTATTCAATCAGGCCATCAACCAGACCCTAGCCCGGACAATTATGACCTCCTTCACCACCATGCTGGCCTTGATTGCCCTGTGGATGTTTGGCGGGGAAGTCATTCAAAGCTTCGTGATTGTCGTCGGAACATATTCCTCCATCTTCGTTGCCTCGCCAATTTTGCTTATGATCGGCGTGGAACGGAACGCGGATTCGGCTTCGTCCCATCCGGATGCTGAAGTCGTTCAGTAACTGTTATGGATGTCACGCCCCTTATACAACAAGGACAACAGGTCATCCAGAGCTATGGCCGATCAGGTTTCAAGGTCAATGGAACACTTTACGAGCAGGCCATCACTGTCACAGCCGACAAAACAACACTCTGGACGGACAAAAAACATATCGCCGATTTGCAGCTTGATGATTTTTCAGTCCTGTTTGATGAAACAGCAGAGCAGTACGATGTCTATCTTTTAGGGACAGGTACGACCTTTACCTTCCCGCCAGCGGACTTGCTGCATGCCCTGAGAGATCGGAAGATCAAACCGGATATCATGGATACGGGCGCGGCCTGCCGCACCTATAACGTCCTGATGGCAGAAGGCCGTCGTGTGGTGACACTATTATTGCCTATATAAAGAAAGGATATGAATATGACCGGAGAAACAAACCTGGACGTTCTGTTAAAAACCATGAGTCCCGTCTTGTATGATGATACCTATGTTTTCCATTCCTCGAATATCAGTTTTGAGGATGCCGCAAAACTAAATCCCGTCCTTATTTTTCGTGAAGAAGAAGGAACAGCCTTAATCCTAAAAAAAGAAGACGCTGAATCTGGCAATCTGGATTACATATATCCTGCCCGTATGATTACGTTGAATATTCACTCTTCGCTGGAGGCTATAGGCTTTCTGGCAAAAATCACAAGAAAACTTGCCGACAGGGGCATTAGTGTGAACCCTGTCTCCGCTCACTTTCATGATCACTTATTCGTGCCGGTTGACAAGGCAGAACTGGCAATGCAGGCACTCAGAGAATTTCAGTCTTGAACCATGCTTATTTCAAAATAACTTTCGCTGAAACCGTCATGGAAATCTGGTTTTTACCTGCCTGTGCCACAGGGGCAGCAGACGCCAGTTCAGCCGTTGCCCCCATCATCATACCTCTGGCCATCATCGGTTGCGGATAGATATTTGTCGGCGCGGCATCCACATTCACCTCCCAAAGGTCCACATTAGGTTTGTCAATCGCCGAGCCAACGCGTCTTGCCCGCTCGCTTAGTTTTTTAATGGCCGCTTCCAGAAGACTATCACGCACCTCTTCATGCTTTTCCCGCGACAATGTATAATTCAAGCCGTTCATGACAAACCCCATGTCCTGCAAGCGTCCTGTCAGTTCCAGAACATCTTCCGCGTTCTTGCTTTTGATGGAGAGCGTTTGGGAGCCCTGCCATAGCTTCTGGGTTTTTGTATTATACTCATGCACATAATATTGATGGGTGGAAATATCCAACCCCTCAAACTTTTTGGCTTCCTCCGTTGCCTTTTTCATCATCATGTTGATGTCCTGCTGCAACTCTCTGGAATCCGCCAGACGCTTCTCTACACGTAATGTTGCGACCAGTTCATCCTGCTCCACCTCTACGGTTTCGGTCGCAGAGATATTCAACAGGGTCGCGCCTGCTGGTAACGCCGCACCATTTTCGGCGGCAACGGCATGAGAGGAAAAAAGTAAAAACGTGAAAAGAATTAAGTGGCGCATGGTTTACCTCAAAAATAGAAAGCGGTATGATATTAACTTGACACTCAAACTATACGATAAAAATGTCCGATCCCAAAGAAAAGAAGCAAACCGTTGATAAGGAAAAAATCAAGCAAACCTCGAAAGAGGTTGTGGCTTATTACCTGAAAGAACCTTACGTTCCTTTTGGTCTTTTCATTTTGCTGAGTATCGCTCTAAACGCTATTATCCCGCTGGGTGGTTTGTTCCCGGGCTTTGTGCAACTTTATGTTGGCCTGGCATTCCTTGTTCTGGCCATGGCGATTATGAAATGGGCCTTCAAACACATGCGTCTGAATGGCGAAACCTGGTCGCCCCTGCATATTGAATCACGGGTTCTGATCGTTTTTGGCCCGTATCACTATACCCGTAACCCGATGTTTTTGAGCATGACCATCATTTACATCGCCCTGTTTTTATTCCTGAATAACCTGTGGGGTCTGATTCTTTTATTTCCCATGATTATGGTTTTATCAAAGTACGTTATTGCCCCGCGGGAAGAGCTTTTTCGTGAAATGTACGGTGAGGTATATGAGGATTATCACAACAAAACAGGCCGCTGGCTGTAATCCCCTGACACCTTTTATTTCGAATTTTATAGAAAATTAAATTCCCCTTTAGCGCCCCCCTGTACTCTGGAAATAGGACAGGGGGATTACATGATTATTACAAATATCTATAACAGAACGGCAGAAATTTTATTAGCGGACAACGGTGCAGTTCAACAGGGGGAGTACCGATCAAAAAGAGCAATCTACTATGCTCGTTCTGTCGCAAATAATAATCAGACCCCTGCCCCCTCTACATCTTTCAGCAAAAGCCTGGATCGTGACCGGGAAGATAATCCTATCACAGAGGAAGCGTTGAGCGATGGTCTGGGCGCATTGTTTGGTGCAGCGACTGGTCTGGACGGTATTGAACTTCTTGTTGATTATGCCTGTGATGCCGTGGATTTTTATGATGAATATATGCTGGACCGCTATGGTCGTCATGTTCCGGCACCTGTGATGCCCGCCCCTCAACCAGACCCGCGTCTGTGGTTGCAACCACAACCCGGCATGGGAATGGCAGCCTGATCTTTCGCTGATTTTTAAATTTTATCGTTTACGTTCTTGCATTGTTCCATTAAAATTATATATATTTAATTGTTAAGGCTTCACGCGGTGCCGCTCGTATTATATAACTATTCTAGTTTTATATTTTGGGCCGTATAAGGAACCTTGATGAATATAACCCGTATGGTGCCAGCTTTGGGCCGTACACTTAACTTGCTTAATAAAAGGAGTAATAATTATGAGTAAAGTCATTGGTATTGACCTCGGAACAACCAATTCATGTGTTGCCGTGATGGAAGGGGCGGATCCCCGCGTCATTGAAAATTCCGAAGGTGCCCGCACAACCCCCTCTATGATTGCTTTTACAAAGGACGGTGAACGTCTGGTCGGTGCTGCCGCCAAGCGTCAGGCCGTCACAAACCCTGAAAATACACTCTTCGCCGTCAAGCGTCTGATCGGACGGTCTTTTGATGATGCAGAAGTCAAGAAAATGATGGAAACAGCCCCTTTCCACATTGTAAAAGGCGATAATAACGATGCCTGGGTTGAGGTTGATGGCGAAACATATGCCCCCTCACAAATTTCAGCCATGGTTCTTCAGAAAATGAAAGAAACGGCAGAAAGCTTCCTCGGCCATCCTGTCGATAAAGCCGTTATTACGGTTCCGGCATACTTTAACGATGCCCAGCGTCAGGCCACCAAAGATGCCGGCAAAATTGCCGGTCTGGAAGTTCTGCGTATCATTAACGAACCAACCGCCGCAGCGCTGTCTTATGGGCTGGACAAAGACAAGGACGCGACCATTGCCGTCTATGACCTTGGTGGTGGAACATTCGATATTTCCATTCTGGAAATCAGCGACGG
>CAKZKV010000015.1 GCA_937124505.1 uncultured Alphaproteobacteria bacterium | reverse complement strand
AAATAGATGTATTTTTATGAAGGACACCGTCACCGCCATTTAGTCTGCATTTCCCCCTTCTCATGAGAATAGTACGCGCCAGGCCCCGCAATCTGCGGGCGTCCGCGTATGCGCTTTGCCCGACCGTTCACCGAGAATCCCTGAAATCGCCAAAATTTGCCGTTTCTCTCAACCCGCACAATTGCCGGAAGGTCGAAACCCGATTTCCCTGTTTTTACAGGGAATAACAGGGAATTTTTTTATTTTTTGAAGGGGATTAAGGATGAGAAAAGCCCTGCGTACTAGAGAATACAGGACTACCGGTATGATTTCTTGCCATCAGGGAACAGGGAAATTGCAGGGAATCAGCAGCCTGCCAGCGCGAAGCTTTCCTGAATGCAGCGGTTGACGTAATTCTCGCCATGACCATATTGCCCGGCAATGCTTTTCAACGTCGCACCGGCAAAATGCTCGTCCCGCCAGATGATACCTCTGACGATACGCTTGAGCTGTTCTGGCGGGAGATCGAGAGGGTCTTTTTGCGACTGGTTCGGGTTTTCGATCAGAATCGCACCGTTATTTCCCGTATTTGTTTTGAACGGGATCTGGATGGTTATTTCCTGCTCTGTCGGCGGGTTCAGGGGAACTTCTGCATGACCCGCAAGCTCTTGCCGGAGCTTCAATGCATCAACATGAAGGGTGATCTCTCCGTTGTTGATAATCACCTTTGTCAGGATATTCCTGATTTTCGGATTATCCAGAGGCAGCGGATTGCTCTTGAGCCAGGAAATGGTGGCCTCATTATCCCGAAACAGATTCTGCAGATTATTGCCTTTCGCGAGCCAACCTTTCAGCGCCTGCGTAACTGCTTTTTCCGCTTCATACGCAGGCAGCCGTGCCATCAGCCCTTTGGGGTGATCCTTATATTGCAGGAGGTTCTGGCTGATATAATAACAATACCGCTTGCCCTTCTTGCTGGTATAGGTGGGGCTGTAGATCGTCCCGTCGCAATCATAAAGCAACCCCTGCAGCAGACTGCCGCTTTTTACGGGCTTGGCTGAAACCGAGCTTGTATTGTCGTTCAGTTGTTTCTGTACGGCTTCATACAGATCTTCGGGAATAATTCCCGGATGCTGGCCATCATGAATTTTGCTCTTGTGCCGGATCTTGCCAATATAAACCGGATTGCCCAGGATTTTATACAGGTGGCCCCGGCTGTAAGGTATGCCTCCGTATGTCCGCCCTTTCTGCGATGTACGCACCGGCGTTTTGCACCCTTTGCTTTCCAGCAGTTCCTTAAGCCGTCTGACCGAACCGCATTCCAGATATTGCTCAAATATAAACCGGACGGTTTTTTGCTCTTCCGGCTCCGGGCAGAGCTTTTTATCGACGCATTGATACCCCAGCGGCGGCGCACCGCCCATCCATAAGCCTTTCTTCTTGCTGGCGGCAATTTTATCGCGGATGCGTTCGCCCGTAACTTCGCGCTCGAACTGTGCAAAGGACAGCAGTACGTTCAGGGTCAGACGCCCCATCGAGGTGGTGGTGTTGAAGCTCTGCGTCACGCTGACAAAAGTGACATCGTATTTATCGAAAATTTCCACGAGTTTGGAAAAATCCATCAGGGAGCGCGTTAGCCGGTCGATTTTATAAACGACGACAATCTGGACTTTTCCGGCCCGGATATCATCGAGCAGGTCTTCCAGTGCCGGACGGTTCATATTCCCACCGGAATACCCGCCGTCGTCATAACGCGTTTTAACCGGCTTCCAGCCTTCGGCCTTCTGGCTCAAAATATAGGCTTCACACGCTTCACGCTGTGCGTCCAGTGTGTTGAAATCCTGGTCGAGCCCTTCCTCGGTTGATTTTCGGGTATAAATTGCGCAGTTTTTTGCTATGCTCGTTTTCATAGCAACCATACACGCTTCCTTTGCTCAGGAAGTCGAGAGAAATATTCTAAAACGGAGAAGTTATATGCCCTTACCTGAAGAGGCTCAAAATTACATAGAATGTTTTTCTAAGTTTGAATATGCCTTAATGGAATCTGGCTACCACAAACTGGATGGTGAATGTGATGCTTGTAATAGAAAAGGCTTTTTAACAAGTGATTGGAACACCTTTAAGAAAAATAAGTTACCCACCCTCACCTTACAAGATCTAAAAAATATCTCTGCAGACACACGATATATAATTGAACAGGCACCACAGAAAAGAATCATAAATGATCAAGGGAAGCCGGATTGGAGGGATGTCTCTGTAAGCTCAGTTTCTGACGCTATTGATGCGTGCAAGCGGGTTCGCAACAATCTCGTACATGGTGGCAAATATAATGATGAGAAAGCTGATCGAAACAGAAAATTATTAAAAGGCGCAACAGACATCATAAGAAAGCTAACCGAGTACGATACGAATCTGAAAAATTGTTACGACGATGCCCAGTTTTTATCTTGAAACTAAACTATTTTCTTAAACCAAAAAACAGCCACCCATTCCAGCGTGATCCTGTGATTTCGGAAGCGATTGTCGACAGGCTGGAATAATCCCGTCCCTCATATTCAAAACCGGCAACCGTGACGGTAACAGTATGGGTTTTATTCTGCCATTTGCGTACCAGCCGCATGCCGGGCTTTAAGGAGGCATGCCCCTGATCAAAACAATTGGGGTTTCGTTTATATGAAGTAATGAGCTTATCCAGGCGTTTTTGCTGTTCCGGCGTCAGTCCAAACCCGCTTTGTTCCCGGATCTTGAAAACCAGGCTGCGCTCCAGCATCTTCCGGCCAATCCGGTTATGAGGCTCTGTACCCCATGTTTGCGCCCAACGCTTTCTTAATTCCGGCAAGCTCAGGGATTGAAAATCAGCTTCCTTTAAATTCATATGGCTCCTCCTTTATCATAAGGTCAGAGCCATACACGCTTCCTTTGACAGGAACTTCAAGTGGTATCTGCTGTTTTATCAGCCATTCTGCTCCAATAGCTGCGCAATCTTTTTGTTAAAAGTCTTCGCGGCATTTTGTTGCCCGCATCGGTATATATTTTGAGACAATCAACAAAGTCTGAAAAAAACTGTTCCCTGCTTTGTTGCTCTTTGATCTCCCTTATTTCTGGACCGTGGCAATTTCTTAACCGACTGCCGCTTCCGCAGGGACACGGCACGTGCCCTCGATAATTATCTTCGACAATTATTTTTAACAGTTCTAGAATGGCCAGTTCAGAGTCCGTTTTAAAAAAATCCTTATAGTATTCGACAATGCCTTTGCCGCCATGAGCAAGCTCGTCAAACGGCCAGTAACCATATTTTTTCTTAATACAATACCCATAAAGAAAATGAATTACCTGGTTATCTATAAATGCCTTTAATGATGAATCCTGTTTTAGTTTACGACAAACTGCCAGCGGTGCGCCCAAACACATTGTACCGTCAGGATTGATATGAAAATCAGGCTCGCGTGGAATACGCCCTCCGGTTTCCTCCGCTGTTGGAACGGCAAAAGTGTCAGTTAACGGGAACACGATTTTCACATTAAACTGTTCAGCAACCAGCCCATGATTGCAATAATTCGCCGAGAATGCAATCATCCCGGTATAAGTGGCAAAATCATCATCACAGGATTCAAGCCTCAAACCGGGATAATATTCCCCTATTTCTTTGAGATGATGTTGTGCCAGTTTCTGCATAACGCGTCCGTATTACACCATGGTTTATTAGGCTCCTCGATTTCTATATGAGGCATTATGATAGCGGGGGCTGCCGGTATTTTTGCAGGGATGTCATCATCGTGATGATCATGGCGTTCCTCAAAATGCTCCTGCACATTGTCCACGATTGTATCGAAATCAGGGTTTTTGGCAATTTCAATCAGATCAGTGCTCACCCATGAGGCCCATTCAAAAAAGGCCTCTGCGCGCGCACCGCCGTTTTCATGCCACCGGTCCGCAAAATTTTCCTGATTGTTTACCGGATTGGCAATGTACCAAGTTCCGTCCGGGTTTCTCTGAATAAGATCGCCATCGATCATTGGCGCGCGCCCTTCTACCAGCGTGGAATACAGCCGCAGTTTTTCAGCAATATTTCTCAAGGTCGAAAAGACGTCCCCCTCATTCTCATATAGACGTGCTGCCAGCGTCGTTATAATCATTGATATGGGTTTAAAGTCTTCCGAATCGTGTCCGGAAAAGCGAATATCACGGTGCCGTTTCATAATCTGGATAGCCTGCTGTAAAGGTGTGCGGATCAGTTGATCCGGCACTTCTTCCACTGAAGCAAAAAGCAGCCGGTTATTTTCAAACAGTTGCTTACGACCCAGCGATGCCATCGAGTGAAAAACAGGACTGTTAATGCTCTTGAACCATTCGGAATAACCGCGCGGGTTGCTAGTAGACCAGCTATACGCTGTGTCCGAATCTTTATTCGTGATCGCTATTGCAGTATCCACCAGCCCTGGATGCCGGGTATGCGCCCGCAGATGTTCGATAACTCTGTCGCTTTCCTGCACTGACGGCAGTACATCAAGGTGGAAACCCATACCGTCGTTATCTTCGGCATACTCCAGCGTCCAGCACCGTTTGCCTTCATCATCCAGAATTCTTTTATAGGTGTCATGCTCTTCAAGGCGCTGGCCGATTGCGCTTTTAATATAGCCGGGCGTCGTATTGTCTTTGGGTATAGAAAGCTGGCAAACCAGATCAATATCGTATCCGGCCTTTTTTGATCCCTTGAGCGGCTTTATGACGGTCCCAAGCTCAAAAGACCCTTGTGCGTGTATTGACACCCCATTAAGAGAGTCTTCGTATTCACCACCATCAAGCCATTCACCGACAGCTTTGTAGCTTTTGACAGCCCGTCGATAGGTCGAGGGTGGTATATCCAGGTCGTTGGCTAGGGAGCCCAGGAAGTCGCTGTATCGTTTTAATTTGTCATGCGGCATGATCTAAAACCTCATATTCTGGTTTGAATGGTTGAACGGAAGTTGAAAAAAACGTGTTCTGGATCTTGGGTAGCGTGTGCCTTGCCTCCTGCCTGCTTAAGCCTTCTAGGGCGTTGACCTTGGTTGTATCGTCCAGTTTGAAATAATCTTTCTTGAGCATAACCTCTTGTCGGATAATCCGCCCCTCTGATTCAGGTCCGCCCAACAGAAGCTTTGCAGTAGCCGTCGACACATGCGACTGGCCATCTATAAGAAGCTTGGCGATTCTGCCACCGCTAAGGCTTAGTAACCCGCCGTGTCGGGGATAAGTTGTGATGTTAGCCGTACAACCGATGCTGAGAATGTGGGTCTTGCTCATGTCCCAATTTAAAATGCATGCTGCTTCCAAGGCGGCCACACCAATGGGGTTGTTGGCCCAGACGCCGCCGTCAATCAGTTCTTCGCCGGTAGCGATCTGGTGCTTTGAAAAATAAGTCGGCGCGGCGGATGTAGCCAATGCCACATCAACAGGCATCTGTTTATAATCGCTTCTTAATCTTGTGTGATGGGCTGTTTTGAAAAGATATGGTCCCGGAAGGGTATCGCTGTATGCCGGGATTACCAACCTGTTTTTGCTCTCGCCGAGCCGCTTGTTTCCCAAGACACCGGTCAGGGCATGTTGCAGGTTTTCAGAACTGTATTTCCTGAAAAACAACTGCTTTCCGCAGAGCCAGACCTGATTCGGAATTTTAAGGCCCACAGGCACATCCTGGCCGAATATCGTTGCACCTTTTTCTTTATATAATTTCAGGATTTCTCCGGGCGGCACGCCCATACCAAGGCCAAGCGCAATAATACCACCGGTAGATGTTCCGGCTATGAGATCAAAGTGATCGGCAATATTGATGCCCAATGTTTCTTCAATATAGGCAAGATAGGCAGCGGGCATAACTCCCTTTATACCGCCACCATCTATACAGAGGATTCTTCGTATCTGATTTTCTGCCACAGCTTTCACTTTCTGTCTTTTAGGATGGAGGCTCGCTCTTTTTTGCGCATTGCATAAGCTCCTGTTAATATGTTTCATGCGATATTATATGTATCGCTATATTGAACAAAATGTATCGGACTTATATATCGATTGTCAACAACAAAAAGTATCGCTATAGTGTTATTTTGAAAAGCCTGCATATTAAAGGAGTCTGGTCATGCCTAACGCTTTAGGTGATAAAATACGAAAGCTCCGTAAGG
>CAKZKV010000014.1 GCA_937124505.1 uncultured Alphaproteobacteria bacterium | reverse complement strand
GTCCGGATGTGTCAGTTGAACTTCGATATCCGCATCGTCACCGATCAGGGAACTCTGGAATTCCAGCTTATCAATCCCCGGAAAATCATCTATTCGTTTGCGGATCATGGCCTCAATATCAGAGGCGGAGTAATTCCGATAATCCGAGGACACCAGTTGAATACGCACCTGCCCCAGATTATTCCCGCTGTTACTGCTGCCGGCACGGGGGCCGCCGCCACTGCTGGCGGTTTCGCCAATCCGCACAAACACGCTTTGAAAAATATCACGTCCCTCTTCCTTGACCGTCTCACGCACCTCCTGCACCTGTTGTTCAATCCGCAACATTGTGTTTCTGGTCACATCAAACGTTGTGCCTTCCGGCATGGTCACAGCAATCGTCACCTCGTCACTTTCAATCTCCGGGAAAAAGACAAAGCGGATCACCCCGCCATTGAACATTCCCACCGTAATAATTGCCAACGCAATAAAGGCGGAAAACGCCGCATAGCGCCAATGCATGCAAAAGCGCAGAAACGGTAAAACGCGATCCTCCACGAATAACGCAAGTCCCCTGTCAAAAGCATGCCGGATATCTGCAACAATCCCCTTGCTCCACCGGCTGGGGTTGGACAAATGAGCCGGCAAAATGAAGTAAGCCTCTATCAGGGACACACATAAAATAGAAATCACCACGACCGGGATGACCTGGATAATCTGTCCCAGAACTCCCGTACTGAAAATCAGCGGCGCAAAGGCCGCAACCGTCGTTGCAACTCCGACAGATACAGGCGCCACAACGTGCAGAACCCCCGGAATCACAGCCCTCTCTTTTTCCTCGGGCGTTTTCGAATGCTGCTGGGCTTCAAACACACTTTCCCCAATAATAATCGCATCATCCACAACGATCCCCAGCACGACAATCAACGCAAACAAAGACACCATATTCAGGCTGTAGCCCATCATCTGGATAATCAGAATCCCGCCCATAAACGAAACCGGGATCGCAACACTCGTCCAGAAAGCCAGCTTCAAATCCAGAAACAGCAAAAGGATTAAAAAGACCAGCATAAACCCCAAAACGGCATTGCGCAGCATCAGGCTGATGCGGTCCTGCAAGACGGTGGTGCGGTCCTGCTGCAAGGTCAGCCCCACACCTTTGGGCAAATCAATGTCCTTTATCTGCTCCTTGATCAGATTGGCCACCGTCAACGTGTCATCGCTTTCCCCGCGGTAAACATCAATCAGGGCGGCCTGCTGCCCGTTAAAGCGGCTGATAATGTTTTTATCTTCAAAGCCATCCACCACCGTTCCGATGTCCCCCAGTCGCAACTTGGAGCCGTCCGGCAATGTGCGAATAACTATTTTCTGAAACTCTTCACCCGTGTAGCGTTTCTCCTGCACCCGCAGCAGGATGTCTCCGCGGTTCGTCTCAACTGTGCCGGCGGGAAAATCCGCAGAAAACTGACCGATACGGGTCGCGATTTCCTGCAAACTCAAATTATACTCCTGTAAGGAGCTTTCGGGAATTTCAATAGAAATCTGATAATCACGAATACCGCTTAAGCCGGTTTGCGCAACACCCGGCACTTTTCTCAGATCATTTTCAATGGCTTCCGCCCAATACTTGATCACACTCTCCCTAACATCCCCGTAGACCGCTAATGTGAGGACTTTTTGCGTGACCTTGATTTTGTTGACGACGGGGCGTTCAGCATCTTCCGGGGGGAAATCAGACAACGAGTTGACCTCGGTTTCCACGTCATTATAGACATCATCTGCATTGACGAAGTCGTTCAACTCCACATTGACAATACCGACCCCTTCAGAGGCAATGGCACTGATCCGCTTGACCCCGTTAATCCCCAAAAGCGCTTCTTCGACACGGTTTGTAATGGAATCCGCAATTTCATAAGGCGTAGCCCCCGGATAAGCGACCGTGACAGTAATCATTTTTGGATCAATCGGCGGAAACGTCTCGGTCTGCATGCGCGTGACGCTCACCGCGCCGCCGATCAGAAACATCAGCATCAGGATATTGGCGGCAACGTGGTTATGCGCAAACCAGCCGATCAGCCCTCCTCTGGATTTCTGAGTGGTCGCAGAGTTATTCATCACCACCTGCTTCCGGCTTATTATTTTGCTTGCTCAGCCTGATCTGCGTTCCTTCCGTTGCACCGGAAATTTTGTTGATCACTGCTTTGACGCTGCTCTGCCCGTTTGCTTTCACGGCCACATGCCTGTCGTCTGTATAAATAATCTCAGGCTGAAATTTCTTTAAAATATTTCCCTCACCGACCAGCCAGATGATCCCGTCCTCCTGCAAGGCCGATGCCGGGAAGACCATCACATCCTGTAACTCGCCCCCCCTGATCAGAATGTCAACAAAAGTCCCCGTCAGCAATTCCTGCGTATTGCCTTTGAACCCGAACGTAACGCTCGCAAAACGCGTTTGCGGGTCAAGAAACGAAGCGCTGCGCTTTAAATATCCCTGATACTCCTGAGTTTTGCCCATATGTGTTGCCGTAATCGTGATCTTCGGGTCAAACGCAGACAGGAGCCATTCCAGTTTCTGATCTTCCAGAGAAGCTTTGACCTCCAGCAAGTCCAGCCCGAACACACTCCCGTAACTCTGACCTGCGACAACATATTGTCCTTTCTCCAGAGAACTGCTTAAAACCCGCCCGGCAAACGGCATGGAAATACTGGTACGCTGCAAACTCAACTTGGCATCTTCCAGTTGCGCCTCTGCTGCTTTCAGGTTTGCCTTCGCTTCGGCCATTTGCGGCTTGCGTGCGACCAGTTCCGGCGCGGTTTTCTTCGGATTGAACTGCTTCCATTCCGCAAGCGCCGCCTGTGCCTCCGCCTTCGCCAGATCAAGCGCGGTTTGCGCCCGTGCCACTTCCGCCTCCAGACGTTTGACATCCAGTTCAAAATCCAGCGGTTCAATCTGGAACAAAACATCCTCTGCTGCAAACGTGCCGCCTTCAAAAAACTGGTCATTCACCTCAATCACGCGCCCGGAGACCTGCGGAACCACATTGACCGTTCCGCGTGTCTGGATACTGCCAGTTGTTGTAAATTCAATGCGATACGGTCCCGGAACAACCTCTTTCGTTTCGACAATCAAGGTGCGGTCGCCGCTCATATTTTTACCAATTTCCGGCTTGGCCGCCACGAGTAACGTTGAGATCGTGTAAGCGCCCGCAATAAACAGGATCACAAAAAACAGTTGAATAAAGCCTTTTGTTTTGTCACTCATTGCGCACTCCCCTCATGATCACAGGAAATAGTTCCAGACTCGTTAAACCAGTCGCCTCCCAGCGCCAGATAAAGGGAAATCCGTGCATTCCATTTTTCCTGCTGCCTGATAAGTAAATTCTGTTCCAGACTATAGCGCCGTTGTTGCGTGTCCAGATAATTTTGCAAACTGAGAATACCCTTTAAATAACGATCCTGAGAAAGTTTCTCAGCCTGCCTCAAAGCAGCAACTGAACTCTGAATGCTTTTCAACTGCCCGGCCAGTTCCTGTTCTGCCTTTAAAGCACTCTCCACTTCTCTCACGGCATTCAGGACATTCTCCGCATAAGCTGCCGCCTGCTCCCTTGCCTCCGATTCCTGCAGACGGATATTCGCCCGCAAACTGCCGCCTTCAAACAACCTGCCCGTAATACTGGCCAGAATATTTCCTGCCAGTTGGTCTGCGGTAAACAGATTTCCTGTGCCGCCGCCGCTGAACCCGATCCCTGCACCCAAGGTCAGGGACGGATATAAATCCGCCACGGCAATACCAATATCAGCGGTCGCTGCTGCCAGACGTAATTCCGACGCCCGCAAGTCTGGCCGCCGGTCAAGCAAATCAGCGGGCATGCAAAGTGGTACGTCCAGAGGGGGCGGCAATAATGGAAAATCAGACGCCAGCGGCGTGGTCGTTCCCGGCATTTGCCCCAGTAACACGTCAAAGCTGTAAATCTGGTCGGCCAGCAAGCGTTCAAATTCATGCACGTCCGCCTGCACACTGGTATAATTTTCCTCGGCCAGATAAACATCAGCAGCACTCGTCCCCTGTACGCCCAGATCATAACGGTTTTTCACCAGATCGTAAGTTTCTTTGCGGTTTTTGACATTCTGTCTGGCTAATTCTAACCGGTTTCCGTAAACGGCAATGGCAATTCTGCGGTTAAGTAATTCCGCAATTAAAGCATGAGTCAGGGCCTGCTGATCAAACAGACTGGCCTCATACCCGGCGGATGCAGACTCGACCGAACGGCGAATTTTACCAAACAAATCAACCTGCCAGGACGTACTCAGATCCGTCCCGTAAGACGTTGTATAAATACGGTTATTGCTAGAAAGGGACGAAAAACTGCGGGAGGCGTCCGCACCAGCCCCCAGAGAAGGAAACAACCCGCCGCGTTGTATATTGACCCGCTCATGCGCCTGGATGACCCGTTCTGACGCTTGCTGTAAATCAAGGTTTCCCTGCAAAAGATTCTCTATGTAAGATTTCAGAAGCGGGTCATCAATCCGCTCCCACCAATGACTGATCGGATAGACATCCCCTTCTGTTTGCACATCATTAATAAAATTGGATGTCTTCGAAATATTTGTCGCAGGACGCGAATATTCCGGGCCAATCGCGCAGGATGTCAATAATAATAACGAACATGCTATATATGTGTATCTGGCCATGTACCCTGTTTGTTTTACTCTATTTCCCTGTCCTTTATATGGCAATAGCCGGAGAGACAGTATTGATATATGCTTTATTTCATTAAAATCAAATTGTTAGAAGAACCTTATGAAGGCAGATTTAGCCTCATATAATAACTGCCATATAATAATTTATTTTCGCTTAAGATACACATAAAAAGCGCCTGTCCCGCCGTCTTTCTGATGGGCCTGTGTCCATTTCAGCACATAAGACCGCAAGCTGTCCCGTCGAAGCCATTCCGGCAGGTTTTCCCTTAGGATACCGGGGCTTGAAAGTGACCCCTTGCCTGTAATAATCAAAAGACAACGCAGTTTCTTTTGCACGGCCTCAAAAATAAAGCGCTCCAGTGCCATAATCGCTTGGTCCTGCCGCATACCATGCAGATCCAGCCGTGCCTGAATTTCTATTTTGCCTTTGCGCAGCCGTTCCGTATCGCGTCTGTTAAGCTGCGCCTCCTGCGCGACTTTTTGCACAGGAGGGCAAGGCATATCTGGAAATGGCGATGTAACATGCTGATTTTTTTGCTCTTTCACAAAGCCTGACGATAGTTTTGGTTGTTGTGCAGGCTTATTGGCCTTCCGATATTTTTGGACGCCTTTCGTTACAAAGTTCCATAATTTTTCGTCTTCATCTGTCGGGCGGAAAGGCATGCACACAAGATATGTATATTTTTTCCTTGCTTCAACTGATATAAGATAATTTATAATTAAGATACTTTATGTTATAAAAATAATGATGAGACTTTTTACGATCCTTGCTGTTCTTATTATCTCGCTGACGTCCTTCAGTGGTCTTTCCTGTGCGCAGGAAGAAACCAAGGAAGAGAAAAAAAGCACGCTGGCCTCCATGTTCTCATCCTGGAATGAAAAGCAAAAAGAAAAACTGAAAGCGGCTTCTGGTGTTCTTGATGTTGAAAAAACGCAAGGCGGTCCGCCGCCAAAAGAATATAAGCCCGCTTATCAGGCCCGTAAAGCGCAAGGTGCCAAAAGCCGTATTTTCGATCCTGTCACTTCCTGGATAGAGCAACGCAGAGCCTACCAGAAGAAAAATTTGGCCAATATCGACACATGGAACACTCAGCGCAAGGACTACCAAGCAAAAAATCTGGAACAGGAAGCAGAATATAACACCCAGCGTGATCTGCATTTGAAAGCTTCGCTTGAAATGGATGCACAATTGCAGGACAGACGTAACCAGCATCTTGCCAAAAGTCTGGACTCACAGGCCACATATGAAGCCCAGCAAAAAATCTATCTGGAACAATATATGGCGGCCCACCGCAAATATCTTGATATTGATGCCAACAGCTATCCCCCTTGATACTGTAAAATTTGTATTCTGATACAAATTTGTGAAGTATAGGCACATGATCAGACTGTTCCTTGTTTTTAGGGTGTGTTGACACTATTCAGGGATTAAGATTGATGGTATTGTTTTGTG
>CAKZKV010000013.1 GCA_937124505.1 uncultured Alphaproteobacteria bacterium | reverse complement strand
CTTTCATATACAGTTTTTAAAGAATGTCAGATTAAATCTCAACTAATACAGATAAAGAGTTGATTGATAAAAAATTTTTGCATACAGACCCACTTATCAAATCAATCTTTTTCTCCCTGATATCCAGGCTGGAAAAGATGGATGCGGATATGGTATCTGGAGATGAATTTTTAGTGGACAGCGAACGGAATGAAGGATAAGAGGTCTTCTAAAAATGAGACAAAAACATGCATGAACATACACCTGAAGGCATTCGTAAACGCTTAAACGAACAACAGCCGGAAAGTTATCTGCGGGAGTGGGTGTATGGTGGGATTGACGGAGTGGTCACGACGTTTGCTGTTGTCTCCAGTGTCATAGGTGCTGACCTCTCTACATCTATCATCCTGATTTTGGGTGCGGCGAACCTGATTGGCGATGGTTTTTCGATGGCTGTTGGGTGCTATAGCAGCACCAAGACCGAGACGGATAATTACGAGCGCCTGAAAAAAACTGAAATAGAACATATTGAAGCCTGCCCGGACTGCGAAAAAGAAGAAATCAGACAAATCTATAGCCTGAAAGGGTTTTCTGGAGACGTTCTGGAAGATATTGTCGAGACGATTACCAAAGACCGGGAGCAGTGGATTCAAACCATGATGGCGGAAGAGTACGGATTATCAAAGAATAATACATCTGCGGTTCGGGCGGCCTGGCATACGTTTCTGGCCTTTGCCCTGTGCGGTGCGATGCCATTAATCCCCTTTTTATTCGGGTTTCCTCACGCCGCCATATTTGCCTTATTGCTGTCCAGTGCGACATTTTTTGCCATCGGTGCATTTAAAAGCATTTGGTCGGTCAAAGCCTGGTGGTGGCATGGCATTGAAACAACCATTATCGGGTTGTCTGCGGCGGGGTTGGCGTTCCTGATCGGCTATTATTTGAGTATGCTGGGGCTGGGGGCATAGGCACTGGTTATAAAATCAGGTTGGAATCTCCACCTGCAACGTCTCAATCAAATGGTAATACGCCCAGATAATGACGATAATCAGTGCAGCCATCACAATCACTTTGTGTTTGAAACAGTGTTTGTGATGATAGGTGCGATTTTTATGTGAGAATACATCTATCATTTCGTCGCCAAAACGCACGGACAGGAATGTGCCTGCCGCACAGAGAAAAATGATGCTCCAGTACGGCCATGGGGTCGTCAGGATTTTATAAAACAGGGAGGTCAGGAATGTTTTTTCGTAAGCATCCGGGAGGAAATAAAGCGAGAACAGGTTAATGGTGATTGCTATGGCCCACACAAGCATTTCGGTAATAAACATACGCAAGCCTGTAATCAGGCGCACAGGAAAGTCGATCAGAAAACCGGCATCGGCAATCGGGGTACACAAGACAAAGAAACTCCATGTTAAAACCGAGACAAGTCCTCCTGTTGCCATATCATATTGCCAACTCAGATAAAGAAAATAAGCGATCAGAAGGGTAAGCAGGAGAAGAAATTTATAAAATCCTTCTTTGTGTGTCTGATACTGGAATAGAGATTTCATGGGTCCTCTCTCAGGTTTTATTATAACTTAAAGCAGACGTGAGCGTTTTGTACTGGCAATCTTCCAGAGTGGCTCCGCTAAGCGCCAGTTGATGGAATTGCGCCAGAACTTCGGGTTGCAGGCCGACAAAGCGAACTTCTTTGTGTCTGGCCTTGACCCGCTCGATAATATCTTCGAGGGTCAGGGCGGTTGTCACATCCACCATGGGGACAAAGGTCATGTCCAGAATCATGATTTTATAGATCCCGTCTCTCCCCAGCGTTTTCAACATATGCTTTGCCGCGCCGAAGCTTAAGGGGCCGTGCAATTGATACAGAAGAAAGTCGCCGCCGCCGGCTTTCATCAACTCGGCTTCTTCGCCAGATAAATGTTCGTCTGCGCTGTCTGCTGTAATTTCTTTGGTCAGCCGGATTTGTAAATCTGCCATGCGTTTGACGATAAACAGGCTGGACATGATAATGCCGATCGCAACGGCGGTAATCAGGTCAACAAAAACCGTGACAAACAGAACCGTCAGCATCGTGATGGTCGTGCGCCGAGGAAATTTATGAATGCGGCGGAGGAAATCCCAGTCAATGATACCGATCCCGACGGTCATGAGTATCCCGGCCAGAACCGTATGCGGAATGTAAGAGGCGTAATGGCCAAATCCCAGAACAACCGCCAGCAAAACCAGAGCATGTAGCATACCGGAGAGGGGGGTGTGCCCACCACTTTTGACGTTAATCACCGTCCGCATAGTCGCCCCGGCACCGGGCAGGCCGCCGAATAACCCCGCAACGGCATTCCCGATTCCCTGACCGATCAGTTCTTTTTCGGGGTCATGATGGGTATGGGTGATATTATCAGCGACAAGCGATGTCAGAAGCGAGTCAATGGAGCCAAGCAGGGCCAGTATGAGCGCTGATTTTAGCATATCAAATAGTAAATCGCTTTCCAGAACCGGCATATGAAAGCCCGGCAGGCCAGTCGGAATTTCTCCCAGTATGTGAATATTTTCCTTTGACAGGAAGGCGGCGCTGATTGCTGTAAAGAACAATAATGTAAATAAAGGCGCAGGCATCAAGGCTTGTAAGCGTCTAGGCCAAAGGTAGGTCAGAAGGATGACCGTGAAACCGATCCCGGCCTCTATATAGGATATATGTCCTATTGCATCGGGGAAGGCTTGCAAAGCCGCTAAAACGCCGCCGCTGACTTCGTGGCCAAGCAAGGCGGGAATTTGCAGGATAATAATAATGATGCCGATCCCGCTCATGAAGCCGGAAATGACGGCGTAGGGAACCATGCTGACATATTTGCCAAGTTTCAGGAGGCCGAATAAAATTTGAAACAGTCCGCCCATGACAACAACGGTAAAGGCCAGAGCCATGCCGGTTTCCTGGAACCTTGTCATGTAATCTGTGATGATGGCGGCCATCACAACGGTCATCGGGCCGGTCGGGCCGGAAATCTGCGCGGGCGTTCCGCCAAACAGAGCGGCAAAAAATCCGATACATATCGCGCCATATAATCCGGCCACGGCTCCGGCCCCGGAAGAAACGCCAAAGGCCAAAGCTAATGGCAGGGCGATAACGGCGGCAATGATGCCGCCGTAAAGATCACCTTTTATGAATTTGGTATCAAAATTTTTTTGTAAGATCATTATGCTGCTGCACTGTCTGCCAGATTCTCCTGAACCCAGTCTATAGCAGCCTGACGATCCGACACATCAAAATATTTCAGTTTGGCCCCGACGAATGGTTTTGTAAAAAGCGTCAGTCCTTTTTCCCATGCCTTGTCGCCCACCACGGCCATTCTCTCAATGTCTTTCAGATGATGATAGGCCAGTTTGCATTCTTCCCACATAGCGCCGACGCTCCAGCCCTCGAAATCAACAAGTTCGGCGAGGATCCTGATTTTGCCATGCTCATTGATCAGGCGTTCCGCCTCCGGCACCAGAAGATCATAATCTTCGGCTTCCAGCTTGCCGGTGATCACGCCATGTAACAGGCGCCCTTGTGTCGCAACCGTAAAGGATTTGTAGTCAAATGTCAGTGTCATGATAACGCTCCTGTCTTGTTGAATAAGCCCCTCATATAATTAGGTCTTTTTTCGTCATGATCAACTGCTCACGATCATGATGCCCGCACATTCTGGATAAACTGCCAGGCCACGCGTCCCGAGCGATTTCCACGGGTGATCGACCATTCCAGAGCCTGTTGATGCAGATCATCTTCTGGAATATCAATTCCGAAGTGGGCGGCATAAGCATCAATCATACTAAGATATGTTTCCTGATTGTACGGATAAAATCCGAGCCATAATCCGAAGCGGTCGGAAAGAGAGACTTTTTCTTCCACGGCCTCGGACGGGTGAATTCCCGTCCGGCGTTCGTTCTCAATCATATCACGGGGCATTAAATGCCTGCGGTTGGAGGTGGCGTAAAAAATGATATGCTCCGGCTTTTGCTCCAGTCCGCCATCCAGAACCGTTTTCAGGGATTTGTAATCGTTTTCATCCTTGTCAAAGGACAGGTCATCACAAAACAGAATGAAGCGATAGTCCTGTTCGTTGCGTAAGATATCAAGCAGGGTCGGCAGTGTCGAAATGTCCTCACGGTTGATTTCAATCAGATAAAGCGGGGCATGAACGGACAATTCTTTATGCAGGGATTTGACAATCGCACTTTTTCCCGTCCCGCGTGATCCCCACAATAAAGCATTATTGGCAGGTGCGCCGCGGGCAAATTTTTCGGTATTGGCCATTAAAATATCGGTATTGTGATCTATGCCCTTTAATAAGTTGAGGGGAAGGGCGGAAGAATGCCTGACAGGCTTGAGCGTCTTTTTTTCAGCCTGCCATACAAACGTCTTGGTGGCTTGCCAATCGACTGGTTTTGTGTGCAGGAGACCGTTTTGTATCTCCAGGGCGGTGGCGATGCGGTCTAATATAGAAATGATTTTTTCATCCGTCATATTGTGTTTCTGCTCCTGCTTGCTATAGTATCCAATCTTAACAAGAATAAAGACACTGGAGAATACAAAATGTGGATATCAACCGCACTGGCCGCTGCAGAAGCAACAGAAACAACTGATTTTGAAGCCAACCCACCATCCATGGGTGAGGCGTTTCTGTACAATGCCGGATTTATTATTCTGGTGGTGCTGATGTTTTATTTTATTTTTATCCGTCCTCAACAAAAGCGAATGAATGAGCATGTGGAAATGCTGAATGCCTTGAAAGTCGGAGATCCGATTGTCACAGGTGGCGGTTTGGTTGGAAAAGTCTCCAAACTGATTGATGAGCGCGAAGTAGAGCTCGAACTTGGTAAGGATGTAAAAGTTGTTGCCCTTCGTTCAACCTTGCTGGAACGCCCTGAGCCCCTCAAGAAAGCGGCAAACGATAAAGGCAAGAAGGATGAGGGAAAGAAAAAAGACGCAAAATAAATCAGATATATTACTCAATAGAACCAATACATCTAAAATTTGAAATAATTTTTTAAGATACCTTCTGTAAAATGGGAGTATGGGAATTGAGAATAGTCGAAAATTTGTGACAGAGAGCCGTTTTTACATGTGGCGCGCTGTTTTTTCTCTGGCGCACTCAGAGGGTATTTTAACAATTAAAGAAACTGATTTTTTATCCAAATGCCTGGAAGAAGACAATTTTTCTGCAGGGCAAAAACAAATTCTGCTGCGGGATCTGATGGAGCCCCAAAATTTAACCAGGATGTTCACATCTGTTTCCCGGGAAGAAGATAAACTCGACTTTTTTATCTATGCTGAAGAACTTGGGGCAGGTGACGATAGCTATTACGGTAAAGAAAAGAAGGCCATGAACAGCCTTAAAAAAGAAGAATATTTAGGTTTTCCGCCATCCTATTTGCAGGACAAGCTGATGGAGAGAAAGATTATGCGCGGCTCTTGAGGTTAAGGGCGGCGTTAATCAGCTTTTTCGTATAGTCTTCCTGCGGTTTTTCAAAGATATCCCTTGTATGCCCTGTCTCCACAATTGCACCGTCTTTCATGACAATAATTTTATGCGCCATCGCCCGCACAACGCGCAGGTCATGGGAGATAAACAAATAGCTTAAGTTTCGCCGCTCCTGTAATTCCCGCAGCAGGTCAACAATTTCACATTGGATGGATACATCCAGAGCGGAGGTCGGTTCATCCAGAACAACGAATTCCGGCTCCAGTATCATGGCGCGGGCAATGGAAATGCGCTGTCTCTGCCCCCCTGAAAACTCATGCGGATAACGGTGCCGGTTGTCCGGGTTCATATGAACATCCTGCAGGGCCTTGATGACCAGATCATCGCGCTCATACGCAGACAGACGGGGGCGGTGGACACGCAGCCCCTCTCCGATAATATGCGAAACAGTCAGGCGCGGCGAGAGGGATGCAAACGGGTCCTGAAACACAATTTGCATATGCTTTCGCAGTTCCCGCAGGTTTTTACGGTTTGGGCTGGAAATTTTATTGCCCTGAAAATAAATGTCTCCCTCGCTGGAAATCAGTCTGAGCAATGCAAGCCCCAGTGTTGTTTTGCCGGAACCCGACTCGCCAACGACCCCAATTGTTTCCCCTTGTCTCAGGGACAGTTTCATATCCTTGAC
>CAKZKV010000012.1 GCA_937124505.1 uncultured Alphaproteobacteria bacterium | reverse complement strand
GCAAGATCAAAAGGCACAAGGATGGTATGTAAGCGGTTACACTGGCCTGGTCGTTACGACCACCGATGGCAGCCGTGTCAAAGTGGCCGCAAAACCACAAAATATTAATCTGGTTGAAAAAGCCCCTTCAACAGATAGAGGCATAGAAGAGGCCCCATCGCCCTTCCCGATATAAAAAACACTGGAAATACACCGGGATATTTGGCAGCATTCTGGCCAAGACGATCTAATAATGAACAGCCAGAAAAGCATCATCATATTATGAAGCAAAAACTCTCTCAATTAAAGCCCGGCCTTCTTGAGTGGCTGAAAGATCATGATGAGAGGTGGTCTTTTATAATTCTATATGTTGGTGCGGCCATTTTGCTCAGCCTTTATGCCGGGCTGTTCTGGGTCGTCATGCTGATGCTTGTTCATCTGTTAATAGAACTGGCCCGCCATGCCCATATGGACTTCCCGGTTCCTTTTTTACATGCCCTCTGGCATACCAAGCTGGATATCGGGCTGATCTTTTTCGCACTGGTTATCGTGGTGTATTCAGACTCCGTCATGGCCGCATTGGGTCTGGGGCAAAGCGCACGCGCCGCGCAAGCCAGCAGAGGATTACAGATGGCCTCACGTTTTGGCGTCATTGAGTCGGCCTTTCGCACGTTTCTGCTGACGGCGGACGACCTTTTCCGCATTTCACGGGTCGCATGGAAAACCCATAAGAAAAACAGGGGGGTCAAAAAGCCGGTTTCTAAACATGAAGAAGAGCCGGATCACGCGCCCTACCCATGGAAAAGCTGTAAGCTGGGGGATTATGTCAGCCTGACATTCGGCGGATTTTGCTTTGTCTTACTCCTGCTCTCCCCGGTTTTAACAGGCAAGCCCCTATCCGAACTTCTCAAGCATTTAGCTTCTGAACTTTCCCCTTTCTAGTTTTATGTAAAAACACCTTGACATCTTTACCTGAAATCGTATAAAAAATTTCATAAATAAGGGTGATGTGATAAAAATGTTTACAAATGAACGTGCAGGATTCGCCGCAACATTAGCGTTTACCGCAGCCGTCACGACCGGTTGTGGTAGTCAGATAAAATTGGGAGAGCCTGATTCCGTTGCAGGGGCAGAGCCTCCTATTATTGAAGAAACGATCCCCTCATATCAACGATTATATGCAGCACCAAAGCCCGGCAGCTACCGGGCGAAGATCATGAATTTTTTTGATACCCTGCCCGCACATAACGATCGGGAACGCACCGCAATTAACCTGAGTAGAAATTTCCTGCTTGATAGCATTGATGTCATATATGAAGAATACGTCATTGATCTACCCGAAGACAGTCTGGAGAAGGCTGCCTATAATAGCCTTTTATCCCTAAAACCCGATGCAGGAGTAAATGATGCAAAAGACTATGCCTACATCGCGCTGACCCACGCCTCCCAATCACTTGACCCATATACTTACTTTCTTCTTGAACCTGTTGAAGAAAAACACGCAGAAAAATCTGAACCTGAAGAGCCTGCTGAAGAGGTTTCAGAGCCTATAAGTGGATCTCTCTTATCAAGCTATCCTATTGAAAACGTTGTCGGATACGTCAAACTCACTGAATTTTTCAATCATTCCGATATTACCGTTGAAACTGGCATTCAGATTGTAAATGAATGGCTGAAAGATGATGGCGTGGGATGGATTCTGGACTTACGTAACAATCCCGGCGGATTTGTAGATGAAGCAAGAAAAATAGCGGATTTATTTTTGGATCAGGGCATCATTTACGACACAATCCACAGAGGACAAGTGGACAAATCTTTCAGAGCCGAAAGAGGGGATTTGCTGAAAGGAAAACCCCTGATCGTCCTGATAAACAGCCAAAGTGGCTCTGCCTCAGAAATTGTTGCAGGGGCCTTGCAGGAAAATCATCGCGCCCTGATTATTGGAGACCTGTCTTTTGGAAAGGGGATCATACAAACCCACTTACCCATTGAAAATACGGCCCCGTCAGCAGAACAGCACGAGATACAGATCACTTCGCATTTTTACCTCGTAGGAAACTCCAGATACCCCGTCCAACATAGAGGAATTATCCCCAATGTTCTGGCACATAATAAAAATGATCAGCAGGTGTTGTATAGGCTGGATTGATTGAGGGATTGGAAGGTTGGTGGTCTTCTCCTACAGTGAAGATGTTGAAATTGTTCACTTAAAACGAAAAGGAGAAGACCATGAGCAAAACTAAACGCAAAAGTTATGCAGAGCAAGCGGCGGAAAAAGGCACGCTGTCAAAATATTATGTCGGGTTGGACGTTGCGCAGAAAAAGACGCAAGTCTGCATTTTGGATGAGAACGGCAAGATCGTGCGGGAAAAATACGTCAACAGCCGTCCGAAGGCGTTGGAAGAAGTGATCCGTCATTATTGCGCGTCCAATGTTGAACAGATCGGGATTGAGAGCGGCAATTATTCCGGCTGGCTGTATCAGGAACTGAAAAAAGCGGGCTTTCCAATTGTGTGTCTGGATGCGCTGCAAATCCATCGCTTTCTGTCTGTCCGGCGCAACAAAACCGATGTGAACGATGCACGGGGCATTGCGGAGCTGGTGCGGCGCGGGATGGACTGGGTCAATGCCGTGCATGTTAAAAGCGCGATCTGTTATGAGATACGGGGGTTGCTGACGATCCGCAATCGCATGGTCAAACAGCGTACGGACAATATCCTGATGCTGCGCGGCATCCTCAAAGCCTATGGCGGGATCATTGAGGGCGGCAGCGATAATATCGACACGTTCCGGCAAAAAGTGATTGATGTGGCCGTAGACATTCATGTGCGCGATCAGATTGACCTGCGCCCGCGCATCAGGCCGGTGCTGGAGATGATCGCCAAGCTGGACAGTTCGGCGCAAAAGATTGAAGAGGAGCTGAAAGTGATGGCCGAGGCCAGTCCCGTGTGCCAGAAATTTATGACCGTGCCGGGCGTGGGGCCGATTATCGCGCTATCTTTTTACACGGCCATTGAAGACCCGACACGGTTCCGAAGGTCGTCGGACGTGGCGGCATACTTTGGCCTGACCCCGCGCATTTACCAATCCGGCGAAACGGAAACCAGCGGCCAGATCAGCAAGATGGGCAATCAGATGACACGCTCGCATCTGGTGCTGGCCGCCAATGTGATTTTATCATCATCGCGGGAATGGAGCAGCCTGAAAGTATGGGGGAATAAGCTGGTCAAACGGGTTGGTTATAACAAGGCCAAGGTCGCTGTTGCCCGCAAACTGGCAATGATCCTGTTTGCCATGTGGCGCGATGATAAACAATGGTATTATAATCAGGACGCGTTACAGCAAGCGAGGGCAGCGGCATGAAAAAAGAGCAAATAACAATTAGACAGGCAACGACAGAAGATGCTCCTGCAATCGCAGAAGTACGCAGTGATGCTATCAGGAATGTAAAGCATGAGGGCTACGATCAATCGGCTCTGGACGAATGGGCGGGGCCGGTCGAAGACCGTGTGCAAAAACTGCTGTCCAACTCTGCCGATGTTCGGATCGTGGCTGAAGCAGACGATAAGATCGTTGGCTACGGCGAACTAGTGACAACAGAAAATCTGCTCGGCGCATGTTACGTCTTGTCATCGGCGGACGGTCAAGGCGTTGGGAAAACCATCGTTGCGGAACTGGAACGCATCGCGCTTGAAAAGGGTCTGGATCACTTGCACATGGAAAGTTCCGCCAATGCTGAACCGTTTTACATCCGGTGCGGTTATCAGGTTCTAGAACGCGGCAAACATACCATGCGCAGCGGTGCTGTCATGGACTGCGTCATGATGCGAAAGGATTTATCGGAATAACCAGGCAATCGCTTGCGTTAACGGACTTCCCGGGAGGCGAAGGGATAGACGACTACGGCCCGGCTCCTAAAGCGGCAGATTTAATCATAAGCCCGACTTTGTCTTTGGTGTTGAAGCGTCACCCTTTGTATTCGAAAGCCCAATAATGCGGCGTGAGAAAACGCAATCAATAATCTCACGACCCCGAAGAAAGTGTTGTCCCTCGCGGAAGTTTTTTATAACGCGCATATTGCTTTTTATGAGGAAAGAAATTATGAGTTAAAAATAACAATGCTGGCAGGAGAACCCTCCGCCCCATTCCAAACATATCAATCCAGCCTAGAAAGGGGCCGTGGAGAGAGAAATCACCCGTGAGCACAGCCTGAAACCTCCGAAAAGTTTTTCCCGCATCCCGACACCGGAATCTCAGTACGAATGTGTTGATGTGGATATAAACAGCGTTGAAACAAATGATCCCATTGGCCTGGTGATTCAATCGACAGAAATGGACCGCACGCTGGAATGCGCGTTGGAAGCATTGGGACTGGATCGGCCTTTAGTGAAAATTGCGCCCCATCCTCATAGACGTCCTCAGGCCACACCGACAGATATGACTGCAAACTTTCATCTGGTGCCGTAACATTAACTCTTATCCTTTACTATTTTTGAAAAAAGCATAAGAAAGATTTGACATGCCAGATCACTTTGGCTAAAGAATGTAGGTCTTTACCTATTCCCCGGTAGCTCAGTGGTAGAGCAGGTGACTGTTAATCACTTGGTCGCTGGTTCGAATCCGGCCCGGGGAGCCACTATCCTTTTTATTTTTATCCACACTCGTTCGCAGACGTTCACAAAAGCCGCAGAAAATATAGCGTTTCAGGGCTTGATATGATCTGTCACATTCGTTCGCGTCCGTTTACAATCACGAAATTAAAGGGTATCGATAAGGGTATATGAGCAAATACCCTGAAAGCGATCCCCTCCGATGAATCTGAAAGACATACACTGCAAAACAGCCCAAGCCGCCGAAAAGCCCTATAAACTGCCGGATGGCACAGGACTTTACCTCTACGTGACCAAGGCTGGAGGCAAAAGCTGGCGGTATAACTACCAGATCAACGGCAAATATAAGACCTACACTTACGGCCTGTACCCAGAAACAACGCTTCTGGAAGCGCGGGAGCTGCATAAAAAAGTTCATAAGCTCGTCTCGCAGGGCATTGACCCGCATCAGCATGAAAAAGAGGAAAAGGATAAGCTGGAGGCAGAGAATACCCTCACCTTCGAGGGTATCGCCAAGGAATGGCTGGACAAGCGTGAGAGTGAAGTAAAGCCTAAAACCCACGCTGACATTAAAAAACGCCTCGAAAAGGACGTTTTCCCGATTATCGGCGATACCCCGATGAAAAAGATCACGCCGCCCGTTCTGTACGACATGCTCAAAAAGATTGAAGACCGTGGCGCTTATGAAATGGCCAGTCGCGCCCGCCAGTATTGCAGCCAGATTTTACGATATGCCGTGGCACGAGGAAAAGCCGAGCGTGATTTTACCGCCGATCTGTCCGATGCCCTCGCCGTGCGGAAAGTTCAGCATCAACCCGCCCTCGCACCAAACGAGATACCGGAGTTCCTGATTGCGCTGGAGCGAAACGAAGCCCGCCTGTTTCATCAAACACGCCTGGCATTAAAAATGCTCATGCTGACTTTCGTACGCCCGATAGAGCTGGCCTCTGCGGAATGGGATGAGTTTGATTTCAAAACCAATATTTGGACAGTGCCTGCCAACAAAACGAAAATGACCAAGGTTCATCTTGTCCCGCTGGCCACACAGACGCTGGAAATCTTGAAAGAACTCAAAGAGGTAAACGGTCACAGACAGTATGTGTTTGTCGGAAAACAAAACCCGCGAGCGCACATGGCCCGCGATACCCTTTCCAAAGCCGTCCGCGCCCTAGGCTTTCAGGGGCGTCATACCGCTCACGGCTTCAGGGCCATGGCCATGACAACCCTGCTGGAAGATTTAAAAATACCCTTTCATGTCGCCGATACACAGCTCCAGCATGGCAAGCGCGGCCCGCTCGGCGCAGCATACGACCGCGCCAAATATTGGGATGAGCGTGTGCCGATGATGCAGGCCTGGGGCGATTATCTCGACGGGCTGGTTTCCACAGGTGAAGTCATCAGAGCCGATTTTGGAAAGAAAACCGCCTGACTATGCCCAGATCAAAACCATCACAGCGATTATTCACCGAAAGCGAGCTGGAGCAAGCCGTCGATCAGACCATTGATAAAACCGCAGCGCGGTATGAACGTAAAATTGACAGGCTGGAAGAGAAAATACAGTCCCTTTACGCTTATATTGAGCGACTGGAAGCTCCCAAAAAGAGAGGCCGCCCGCCGAAGGTTACTCTGGCCACCTTCTTCAGAGGAGGAAAAAGACCTAAAAATTCTGGCCGCCCTCCGACATATTCGGTTGAAGATATCCTTGATAACTTGGCCTATCTGGAAAAGATAAAGGCGGAAACAGCCAAAGAGCTGGGGTGCAAATCAGTCACGAACAAGCAGGCCATTGAACATTTCGTTGAAAAATACGAGGCACGCGCAGCCGGTGATCCTCATCTTTCCCAACGCAAAAAGCGCGAAGTCGTTGATGAATGGCTTGGCCAGATAAAATATTTTCGTGACCGGCGCAGGTCTCTTATAAAAAGCGGAAAACTCTCCGATAAATAGCCGATTTATTGCCTGTTTTATAAGCCTTTTCAAAAATCCATGTTTGGTCATGGGCGTAATCAAGCGTCCGTTCGCAACCAAAATGGAGATTTGAAAAATGCAATTATCCTACAATATCGACGAAGTCCAGGCCCTGACCGGCGTAGGCCGCACTCGCCTTTATGAAGCCATGAAAGAAGGCAAGCTGAAGGCACGAAAGTTCGGCAATAAAACCATGATCCTGAAAAGGGATTTGGAAGAATTTCTGGATAATCTCCCCACATACGGGGCTGAAGACAAAGCGGAGGCATAAACCATGACCTCCGAACAAGAAAAAAGCCCCGATTGCAGCCCTGCACTAAAAAGACAGCCACCAGCCCGAAAGGAACGTCAGGATGGCTGATTGTTACTCCCGCACAGGCGC
>CAKZKV010000011.1 GCA_937124505.1 uncultured Alphaproteobacteria bacterium | reverse complement strand
GCAACTGGATGCTGATCTATCTGTTGATACAGTTCGCCATACCAATCGGGAGTGGGTTCGTCCGGCATTGCATTGGAAAACAGTAACCAGTTCTTGCCGACCCGCCTGGCCGTCCTGGCGTATTGTTCTCTTTCTTTTTCAACCACTGCGTACGCCTCTTCTATCTTCTTTTTGAGCTGTTGAGACCGGTTCATCGCTCTCTTTGTTTGTTCAATCGTTCGATTGGTCTGTTTGACCAGACGGTTGTGATTCTCGATGCGCTTGTTGTTTGCCAAGACAGAGTCATTTGGATTCGTCGTGAATTCGTCCAATTGTTTTTTGGCCATTCTTACAATCCGATTGAGCCGAACAATCTCTGTCTGGGTCTGTTTCAACTGCCTATACAAATCTTCAGCTTTCTGAGTCGCTTTTGACCAATCGGATTTCTGGCGGCCCAAGTTCTGCACCTCACGGAAAAGGGGCCGGACAGATTCAGGGTAATATGCCTCTTCATGCGGACGGGGAGCCCGGACAGCTTCAATCGCCTCTTCACGTTGTTCCGGGTTCATCCGTTCAATTTTCTTAATTTCTTTTCTGTTCAGGGAGAGTTTGAGTCCGTGCATTTCAACAACCACGGTTTTAGCGTTTTCTGAACTGATCACGCCCTCAATTTTCCGGCCATTGATCATGGTCACGGTATCCTGAGCCAGGAGAAGATTTCCGAAAAGATAAAAAGTAAATACTGCAACGCGTTTCATCTACATGAGTATGCGTAAAGAGTATTGGATATCAATCTGCAAAGGTGGGAAATGACATTAAAAGGGCCGCACGTTATAATATATACAAGTCGGTATCTCTATCGTTATCGGTATCTGTATCGGGACTGCATGCTTACAAGGAAAATTTGAGATTATCAGGGATAAACAAAACGATAAAGTAGTATCCTCCGTATTTTTATAATTGCTCTGGATGTGGTTTCGATTCCGATAGCGATCCCGATGCCGATGCCGATCTAAGGCAATTGCGGGATGCGCCCTCTCAAGAGACCCATAGGGATATCACTTAAGCAGGCACACAGTGTTCAAAGCGAAGCCCTTCCGATTCAAATCGAAAAAAGTCGTTGTCCCGTGAAATCCAGGTCGCAGCATGCTCTATTGCAATGGCTGCATGTTGCGCATCCGAAACCATTTTTCCCGTACATTGCTTTTTACGTGATAATGAGCTGAAAAGTTCCCATTGTTTTTGTCCGGGGTTCATCCAGAAAGCATTGGGACGGGACATTATATCATCAACCATAGACAGAGCTATTGATAACGGGCTCGGGCCATTGGGAAACTTTCTTTGCGTTACAATACGCACAAAACCCGCCGCGACCAAAGGAGTCATTCCAAAAGGATCTCCCTTGTTTAATAATGATTCTAATTTATCTCTGTAAAACTCATGATTCAGCTGATCTTTTCTATGCGCGTAAATTAATATATTTACATCCACAAGATTCATGATCCGTAAGGCTCCGTATCTTCCGCAACCAGCAAATCATAAAATTGATCGGGAGATGTATCTGTTTTCTTCACATTTTCAGGCGTAAAAGGGGTCACCTTAAACGGAGTTTCAGACCCCTTATCTTGTGAAGGTTTCAACGATGCTCTTAGTGCCTCATTCACCAGCGCACTTAAACTGGTGTGACGCTCAGCAGCTTTCTTTTTTGCGGCCTGAACCAACTTATCATTGAGCATTAATGTTGTTCTCATAAGTATGCAGCATAAGTATGCGCAAGAGCATCGTCAACATTATTATGAGGGGAGATTCCACAAAGCAGCCGCAATACATACCTGTTGACCTATTTTTTCCGCACGATTTCCACGGCCACACTGCGGGCGAAGCGGAGGGCGCCGGGTTTGTCGATAGTGACAGTGACATGGGTTACGGCGGGGGCGGCGAGGCAGATTTCTGCACAGCGT
>CAKZKV010000010.1 GCA_937124505.1 uncultured Alphaproteobacteria bacterium | reverse complement strand
TCAACGTCTGCGTGCTTTCATGCAGACCGTGAAGTCCTGTGAAAGACGCCGACAAAGCCGTCAGGACGGTTTCGTTGGTCGCAAAGAAACTGACGGACTGCGCGTAAACGCGCTGCTTCGCACTGGTTGTCTGCATCAAGCGCGCCATAACCACTTCCGAGGTATTGTATCCCACCGTCAGGTTGTCGGAGAGGTCTTTGACAATCTGGTACTTGGCATCCTCTTCCTGTAAAGTGCGGAGTTTTTCGTCCCGCGTCAGTTCCAGACGGGCGCGTTCCGCAGGATCGTCCCCTGTGAAATTCTGAACGTCCTGAGACGCGGCGTCCAATGCCTGCTGCGCGTCTGCCAGCCTTTTTTCCGAGGTCTCCAACACTTCCAGCGCCAGAATTTCAGATTGCTTCATTGCCCCGCGGAAATCTCGGTAAGCTTCCAGAATCGTGGCTTCCCGTTCAATCTGCTCTTTGGTATCTTCGGACACATCCAGATAAATTTTCTTGATCTCTTCAAAGCGTTGCGGAATGTCGCCACGCGTGACCTTCATCCAGAGGTTGCCCATGCGCTCAAACGTATCAATTTTGCCGTCTTCCACCTGTTTCACCATGGACTTTGCATCTTCACGGATGGAATCAAACTTTGCCGTGATCGCTTCATAACGCTCACCGTAGCGCATTTCCTCCACCTGCTCCCGCACAACTTCATTGAACAGAGACGCCTGTGAGAGCGTTCTGGCAATCAGGGCGACTTTATCCTGATCAATTTCGGCAATGTGGTTGATCAGCGCCAAAACCGGCGCGTCTTCCTGTGTTTCAGGCAGCAGGCCAAGGTCGTTCAGTTGCGTCATCGCCTTGTCCAGATATTGCATTAAAGATGTACTCATAAGCAGGTCCTCACTTTGGAAAATTTAAACTCTTTTTCTTGTAACAGATGACGCATAAGAGAGTCTATTTATAAGGCGACCTATGAGAGAAACAGGGACAGATATTTTTGCCACTCTCGATAGTAAGCCTCGCTTTGTTCGGGGGACATAGCCGCTTCGAAGGTTTTATCTTCCTGCCACTGGGCGGACAATTCTTCCAGATCGTTATAAACCCCCGTCTGTAACCCCGCCAGATAGGCCGCGCCAAGTGCTGTTGTTTCCGTCACCTTCGGAACATCCAGCGGAATTTGCAAAATATCAGCCAGAAACTGGCACACAAATCCGTTGGACACCAGCCCGCCGTCTACACGCAGCCGTTCGGCATGTATGCCGGAATCATCCTCCATCGCGCCCAGCAAGTCCATGGTCTGATAGGCCTGTGCTTCCAGTGCGGCGCGGGCGATATGTGCCTTTCCGGCACCACGGGTCAGACCCACAATTGCGGCACGCGCCTCCGGCTTCCAGTGCGGTGCGCCCAGCCCCGTAAAGGCTGGAATCAGGTACACGCCGTGATTATCCTCCACGGAAAGCGCCAGTGCCTCGGACTCCGCCGCATCCTGAATGATTTGCAATTCATCCCGCAGCCACTGCACAACCGCCCCGGCCATAAAGATCGAGCCTTCAATCGCATAGGTCATCGCCCCATTCAGGCGGTAAGCCGGGGTCGTCAAAAGGCGGTTGCGACTGGGTTTAAACGCAGGCCCGATATTCATCAGGGCAAAACACCCCGTGCCATAGGTGGATTTGATCATTCCCGTTTCAAAACAGCATTGCCCGAACAAGGCCGCATGCTGGTCGCCCGCCATGCCGCCAATACTTAGTTCACGCCCGAACAAATCCGGGATCGTCGTTCCAAAGTCTGCCGCATTATCTTTAATGTCCGGCAATATGCTGCGCGGAATATCATATATCTCCAGCAATTCATCGTCCCAGTCCTGTTCAATAATGTTAAACAGTCCGGTGCGCGACGCATTGGTCACGTCCGTAGCATGCTCCTTGCCGCCCGTCAGCTTCCACAACAAAAAACTGTCAATCGTTCCAAATGCGAGCCGCCCCTGATCGGCCAGCGTGGCGGCCCGGTCATTATTTTGCAACAGCCAGCGGATTTTGCTGCACGAAAAATACGGATCAATTAAAAGCCCCGTCTTCGCAGAAATGATGTCTTCCAGATTTTTTTCTTTCAACCCCTGACAAAAATCCGCCGTGCGGCGATCCTGCCAGACAATGGCGCGGTGAACTGGCTCCCCGGTTGCCCTGTCCCACAAAACAACCGTTTCACGCTGGTTGGTGATGCCAATCCCGGCAATACGGCTCACCCCCCCTGCCTGCCGTATCACATCCCGCGCAACCTGCAAGGTATCTTCCCAGATATCATTGGCATTTTGCTCCACCCATCCCGCCTTGGGGTAATACTGGGTCAGTTCCTTTTGTGAAGAGTGCAGCAAACGCCCGTCTTTAGAAAACAGGATAGCGCGGCTGCTGGTTGTTCCCTGATCAAGTGCCAGTATCAGAGGGTCTTGTGTCATTGATCACGTCCTTTACAATGGCCGGAATGGCTTTTTCCAACGCCTCTTTGGTACTCAACCTGATATGCAGCCTCAGTTTGAAGGTGTTGATTACATTCTTGAGAGACAATTAAAACCAGAAGCTCGAAAAGACGTGATACACTTTTTGAAAGAATTAGGTGTAAAACCTACCTCTATGATCGATATTTCGGATGGCCTGGC
>CAKZKV010000009.1 GCA_937124505.1 uncultured Alphaproteobacteria bacterium | reverse complement strand
TCCTTTGGTTGCAAATAGAATCCCACATTTTTAATCTCGTGACTACACTATTTAGCCCTGCAGACATGATTTCTGACGAAAAATGTTTGTGTCTTCCGCGGACAGACAGGCGTCAAGTCCGAGTCTGTGATTGGGGTATTTTAGGGAAATGCCAAGGTCTTCCTTGATTTTGGTATTTTCGACCCGTTTGTTATCGGCATAAAAGCTGCAGGCAATAGGGGCGAGGTCTGCTTCTTCGTAAGGGATGAGAGGCGGCGGGGTTCGGCCCAGAAGCTTGCAGGCATAGGCAATGACTTCATGGCTGGGCGCGGCCTCATCATCACACAGGTTATAAATGCTGCCCGGTTTGGGGTTTTCCATGGACGCAATCAAAACCTGTACAATATCATCAATATGAATGCGGCTGAACGCATGGCCGGGTTTATCTATGCGTCGTGCCACGCCTGCGCGGACGGAGTCAATGGCGCTGCGTTCGGGGCCGTATATGCCGGAGAGGCGAAAAATGTGCAGCGGCAGGTCATAGGCTGCCGCCAGTGTTTGCCATTGTTGTTCGGCCTTGAGGCGGCGTGAGCCGCGCTTGGAGGTCGGGCGCGGTGCAGAGGTTTCATTGACCCAACCGCCCTGCCGGTCGCCATAGACGCCGGTTGTAGACAGATAGCCGATCCATTTGAGGTTCTGCATCTCTGCGATATCGTCTGCATGCATCAGGAAAGCCGGGTCGCCCAGGTCATCTGGTGGTGTTGAAATCAGGATATGTGTAACGTCTTTGAGGAATTCGGGGGTGTCGGAAAGGGGGGTCGCGTAGTCGAAAATATGGGCCTTGATGCCCTGTTGCCTGAGAACGTCACGCTTTTGCTTGTCACGTGTTGTGCCGGAAATGCGCCACGTGCCGCGCATGAGCAGATCGTGACCCAGGTGATCACACGTATAGCCATACCCGAAACAAAAGAGTGACCCAGACATCCTTTTATTAGTATATCATAAAAAAGTAAAGTACAAGAAAAACAGGAAAGGCGTTAAAAATCAACGTTTTCATAGTGATCTGACGGGCCGAATCCGGGAATACGGTCTTCCAGAAGCGGTTTAAAGCTGGGTCGTGACTTGACCCGCGCATACCATTCCCGTGCCGCCTGATGTTCTTCCCATGGCACATCACCGATATAGTCTATGGCGGAGAGATGGGCCGCCGCAGCGATATCGGCCAGAGAGAAATAATCACCGGAGAGCCAGTTGCGGCGTTCCATCAGGAAGCCGATATAGTCAAGATGGTAGTGAATATTGGCATGACCGGCGCGGATGGACGGGCCATGCGGCTCCCCCAGTTTCAGAAAACGCTTCATCAGTTTTTCACCGATCAGGTTCTCCGTGACTTCCCGGTTGAACTTGACGTCAAACCACCCGACCAGACGTCGGGTTTCAGCGCGCTGAATTGGGTCTGCCCCAATCAGGTTCACTTCCGGATACACTTCTTCCAGATATTCACAGATCACCATGGAATTGGCGAGGGTCGTGCCGTCCGGCTCAATAATCACGGGAACATCCCCCGCCGGGTTCATGGCAAGAAATTCCGTACGGCGTTCCCAGATTTTTTCAATTTGCAGGTCAAAATCCAGCTTTTTCTCCGTCAAGGCAATTCTGACCTTGCGTGAAAAGGGATGGAGCCACAAATGATATAATGTCCGCATATATTGACCTTAACGCGATTCTAGACCCTTGAACAGGCTTTAATGCTCTTTTCAGGGGAGGGATTTTGACACACAACTGTATTAATAATCAATCTGGGCGTCAAAGGATTTTAAATTGCCGACTGTCACAAGCCTCTGATTGGCGACATAAACTGAGTGCAGGGTTCCATCTATATCTTTTTTCCAGAAATCCAGAAAGTTATGCAGCTTGGGAAAGCGGGGGGCAACATCATAATCCTGCCAAAGGAATTCCTGAATCAGTTTGGGATAGTCAGGAAAATAGTAATAAATTTGTGCGGTTGTTAAACGAAAGCCCTGTAGCTGCAAGTCCAGATTCGCCATTCACGCTCCTTCTTGTTTATACAGTTCAAGTCTATCATAAAAAAGTAACTAATTTCCAATTTCAAGCGCTTTTACAGAGAATAAGCCGCTTGTCTCCGTTTTGAAGTGTACAGCCGAACAGGGTATGGTCGCCGCCGTCTTTCAGACCCAGTTTTTTGCGCAGGTCTTCCGGTTTCATAGGGAAGTTGCGGGTTGTAATGTTTGCCTGCCTGTCCGGCAACGCGTCGGAGGCCGCCTGCTTTTTCACGGGAAGGACGGACAAAATCAAAAATTTGCGTCCCATAAACGCATGTTGCAACGCTTCCGACGTATATAAATGCGTCATGTCCGCCAGTTTCTTGAGTCCCATGTCCGTTGCAACCCTGCTATGAAGTCCTGATTTCATCAAAGCCGGTGAGGGTTCGTATAGATAGGTCAGGGGAGCGGACGAGCCGGGTTTTATGTCCGTCCCA
>CAKZKV010000008.1 GCA_937124505.1 uncultured Alphaproteobacteria bacterium | reverse complement strand
CGATCCGTTCGTCATATCTTATTCCGGCATCGAGTACACTGCGGCGGATGGCCATATTAGGCCCCCAGGCAATTCCGGGATCGCATGGCCCGGATTCTGTGCGTTCATGTATGGCAAATGTCGACCCCATGGGAATCCAGGATGCAAGGTCAGGGTCAACTTCCTTTTCCCATGCTCCGACAATACGTCCGGCAAACACGCTGTAATCCGGCTGGCTTTCAATCGCTTTCAGAAAATTATCCAGCCATCCATCCTGAAAAAAAACATCATCATCTGTCAGAAAGACGACATCGCCTTTTAGATACTTTTGAATAGTCAGGTTTAAGGCCTTTGATTTTCCGGGTTCGGGCGCGTCAATAATTTCCAGAGGCATTTGATCATGAAAGCTGCTGGCGACCTCTTTGGTTGCGTCTGTGCTAGCATTATTAATGAGGACAACACGAAGGTTTTCCCGCGGAAATGAAGATGTCTCTATCTCTTCTTTCAGCGAAGCAAGTGTATCTCCTATCCTGTCGGCGGCATTATAGGCAGAAATAAAAATATCACATTTCATTGTGACGGTCCTGTCTTCAATACGGGGCATTTATTCATAATGTGTGTTTTGTATACTATAAGCGCTTCGCAGATCAAATGTATTTTTGTGCCTTGTCAGCTTGCAACCGCTCCGTCTTCAATAATCATCTGCGGGGAGGCGCGGCCATTCCATTCATTCACGTCCAGCGTGCCGGCAAGATGCAGGGATTTTTTTGTTTGTGCGCCTTTGAGAAGGGCTTCCCCAAGGGGGGTATTCGCGGCGCGGAAGGCAATGGCTTTCATGGAGCGCCCGCCTTCTTTTTCCGTGAGGGTGCAGGACACATGTGTTTTATCGCCCCCCACCGTTCTTGCTTCGTAAACCATGACGTCCGCAAAGGCGAATTTTGGTTCACGGTTGCCCTGTCCGTAAGGGCCGACACGATCCAGCATGCGAATGGCCTCAACGGTTGAGCCTTCTATGGTGGTGATGCCGTCCAGTTCCAGTTCCTTAAGGTATTCATCAGGGGCTTCAATCGAATCCAGATAGCCGGGCAGCCAGTCCATGAAGGCCGGGAGCTGGCTTTCTTTCAGGGTACAGCCACCTGCCATGGCGTGACCGCCACCTTTTAACAGATGCCCGGCGTCCATGGCGGCAAACATCATGGCCGCCACGTCAAACCCTTTCAATGATCTTGCAGACCCACTAAGCAGCACTTCGCCGTTGGCCGGGTCGATTTTCGGCATCAGGGCAAGTGCAGGGCGGTTATAGCGCTGGCATAGATCGCTGGCGACCAGCCCTTTCACATCTCCTTGCGCTTCCGGCAATGTTGCGATAATCACCCTTGGATCGTAATTGTGTGTGCCTTCCTGACCTTTCAGCGCTTCTTTTTGCAGGTCACGGCTCAGAGTTTTTCGTTGCTCATTGAGTTCATCCAGAACTTGTGCAATTTCGAGCGCTTCGCGGTCACTATCCGTTGAGAGCAGACGTGCGCCAAGGGAGGAGTCCAGCATGCGTGATCCGGCATTGATGCGCGGGCCAAATCCAAAGCCGAGATGAAACGCTGTGATAGCTTTGTCACCGGCAATTTTTGAAACATTGGCGAGGGCCTGCACGCCCGGCTTATTACGTTTTTGCAGGATGTCCATTCCGGATTTTACAAAGGCGCGGTTCATGCCAGTCAGAGGCACCATATCGCAGACGGTCCCCAATGCGACAAGATCCAGAAGGTTGCCGAGCCCAAGTTCTTTTTTATCACTGACGATACCACGTTTAAGTAGTTCGCGGCCCGTGGCATAGCAGGTCATCCAGCACACCCCCGCAGCGCAGAGATAGTCCAGCCCGCTGTTATCATCGTGACGCTTCGGATCAATGATAAAATTGGCATTGGGCAGCGGCTGGTCTGTTGCGGGTTCGTGGTGATCAAGGACAATAATGTCCAGCCCCATCCGACGTCCGGCATCGACAACCTCATGCGCTGTAATGCCGCAATCGGCAATGATCACGGTCTCAATACCTTCCTGTTTCATGCGGGACAGGGCAGGGATGTTGGGGCCATAGCCTTCATTCAAACGGTCGGGGATTGTGAAGGGGACGTTCAGGCCCAAATTTTTGAAAAAGCGGTGCAGGATGGCGGCAGAGGTCGCACCGTCCACGTCAAAATCGGCAAAGATGCCAAGTGGTTTTTTTTGTTCAATGGCATTTGCCAGATAAGCTGACAGGCCGTCCATATCGCGCAAACTATGAGGGTCGGGCAGATGCACAAGGCTTGGCTCCAGAAAGCTGCCCACCTGTTCCAGCGGCACGCCGCGATTGACCAGCAGGCGGGAGATGATTTCCGGTGTTCCCTGTGTCTGCATCATCCGGGTGACAAGACGCTCATCGGCAGAGGGTAATACCCATCGCTTTCCGGAAAAGGAATTGGAAACGTTCAGTAATGCCTGAGTCATTTTGTTATTATAGAGGAAAGAAGTTAGAAATTCTCGCTATTTTATGCTGTTTTTTTGGGGGGGATTACCGGGGTAGTTACTTTTTTATTAAAAAAGTAACTACCCCAAAATCTCCATGTAAAAAACGCCCCTGAAATCCTTTTGGGACATCAGGGGCGTTTCTTTTTAATTTCTTACGGTAAGTTACCCGGCAGCAACAGCCTTTTGTTCTGCGTCTTCAAAGTCATCCTCGAAGAATTGTGTCGGGCCGCTGTCCTGACCTTTGGCGTCTTCATCGCGGTCAATCAGTTCGATCACAGCCATTGGCGCATTGTCACCATAGCGGAACCCGGCTTTCAGGACGCGTGTGTAACCACCCTGACGCTCTTTGTAAC
>CAKZKV010000007.1 GCA_937124505.1 uncultured Alphaproteobacteria bacterium | reverse complement strand
GCAACTGTTACAGCCGACCTGAACTTTGACCGTATCACGACGAATGAAGAAATTTATGACCCGGAGACAGTCGTTCGCTCAACGCAGGTCACAGAAGAATCAAATGTGGAGCGTGAGCCTCTTGATAATGAAGTCGGCGTCGAAAACAATTTACCGGGAGCGGGCAATAACCTGCTGCTTAATCAGGAACCAACTGCCGAAAACAACAAGGTTGAGGAAGTCACCAACTTTGAAATCAGTAAAACGATCCGGAACCGCGTCAGCGAAATCGGGGAGATTCGTAAACTCTCCGTTGCTGTTTTGATTGACGGCACCTACACAACACAGACGAATGAAGACGGCGAAGAAACCAAGACATACCAACCCCGCACGCAGGAAGAGCTGGACCAGATCAGCGCACTTGTCCGTTCCGCTGTTGGTGTTGATGAAGGGCGGGGAGATATTGTTGAGGTCGTGAATATGCAATTTGCCGACATCCCGGTTGACGATATGTTTGAGGACGACCGCATCTTTGGCTTTGAAACCAGCGAGATCAAAGACCTCGTCGAAGTGATTATTGTCACGATTGCGATTGTTCTGGTTGTTCTTCTGGTTCTGCGTCCGATGGTTGGCCGCATTCTGGAAGTCCCGGAAACAAAAGAAGAGGAAATAGAAATTGATTTATTGTCCTCAAATGCACATCCGGCGTTGGAAGGGCCAAGAGGTGACGGCGGGGATTATGACGACGACGAACATAGTAATGGCAATCCCCTCCTCAGTTCTTCCGGCAGAAATGATGAAATGATTGATATGACCAAGGTGGAGGGACAGGTTAAGGCCTCCTCCCTTAAAAAGGTCGAAGATATTGTCGATGCGTACCCGGCAGAAACGGTGTCGGTCTTACGCAGTTGGATGACACAGGAAGGTTAGGAACAGGATATGGCGTTACGCGTCCGGGAAGATTACAGAACACTCAGCGGCCCTGAAAAAGCAGCAATTTTTATGCTGGCTTTGGGGGAAGATCATTCTGCCAAGATTTTCGAGTATATGGACGATGAAGAAATTATGGAGATTTCCCAGATCATGTCTACTTTGGGAAAGGTCCCTTCCCATGTTGTCGAGCGGCTCTTTGTTGATTTTGCAGAACAAATGACCTCAACGAATGCCCTGATCGGAACGCAGGACAGCACGGAAAGATTGCTGCTAAAAGCGGGCATGAATCAGGACAAAATTAATGCCATCATGGAAGAAATTCGTGGCCCGGCGGGCCGCACCATGTGGGAAAAACTGGGCAACGTCAACGAAGAAACCCTTGCAACATTTTTGCAAAAAGAATACCCGCAGACCGTTGCACTCGTCATGTCCAAAATCCAGACTGATCATGCTGCACGCGTTTTGGCGTTGCTGCCGGAAGGATTTGCCATGGAAGTTATCCAGCGTTTGCTGCGTATGGAATCCGTGCAAAAAGAAATTGTTGAGGAAGTCGAAAAAACCCTGCGGCAGGAATTCATGACCAATCTGGCCCGCACACAACGCCGCGACAGCCATGAACTGATTGCGGAAATCTTCAATAATATGGAACGTTCGGTCGAAACCAAATTTATGGATCAACTGGACAAGCTGACCCCCGACTCCGCCGAAAAAATCCGCTCCCTCATGTTTACATTCGAAGACCTGCAAAAACTGGACCCGACCAGCATTCAGACGGTCATTCGTGCTGTGGACAAGGACAAGCTGACACTGGCCCTGAAAGGCGCTACAGATACACTGAAAGACCTGTTCTTTACCAATATGTCTGAACGTGCTGCAAAAATCATGAAAGAAGATATGGAGGCAATGGGGCCTGTCCGGTTGAAAGAAGTGGAAGAAGCGCAGCAATATGTTGTGAACCTTGTAAAAGACCTTGAAGGCCGCGGTGAAGTCGTTATTGCGTCCGGTGAAGGCGACGATGAGTTGATTTATTAACACAAAAAACTGGAAAAGCACCCCAAAATACATATAAAATGTATATATGACGGATACGCATACACATAAACGTCAGCGCACATCCATTACGTTGCCTGCCGATATGCTCAAAGAAGCCAAAACCTACGACCTGAATATTTCGCGCCTTGCGGAAAAAAGTCTTGTTGAAGCTATTAAAGCTGAAAAAGAAAAAGAATGGATCAGCCGGAATCAGGCAGCCATTGATGGCTATAATAATATGGTGAAAAAAGAAGGGCTTTTTTTAGACCCTGACTGGATTTATAAAGATGAATAGATTTGATGTCTATTTAAAGGACGATCAGGAGACACAAAAGGTCGTTATTTTACAATCAGACCTTCATTTGCGCCAACTTGATACCATTATCGTTGCGCCTCTTGTTCCTGATAAAGTGGTCAAAAAACCCTACCTCAGGCGCCTGCTGGTTCCCGTTACTTTTGAAAGCGAGACTTATTTCATTATTATTCCGCAAGCGGGTCCGATTTTAAAAACAAAAGTTACTGTTTATCGCGGTTCCCTCAGTGCGTATCATCATGATATCATTGAGGCACTGGATTTTTTATTTCAAGGATTTTAATGACCGACAAGAAAAAGTTTTTTTTTGATCTTCATAATTTCAACGACGACGCGGAAGAGGAAGAAGGCCCTCCTCCGCCCCCGACCTTTAGCGAGGAAGAACTGGCACAGGCAAAAGATGCCGCGTATCGCAAAGGGAAAGAAGATGGTTTTAAAGAGTCACAGGAAAGTCTGGAAAAGAAAATTTCTGTTTTACTCGAAACAACGCAGCGAAGTTTTTTAGACTTGCAGGCTGCCGAAGCTGACCGGGAAAAAAGATATGAGGAAGAAGCCGTTCATCTTGCTCTTGAATTGTTCAAAACAATCTATCCCGCATGGATCAAGAAATGTGGCCCTGAAGAAGTAGAAAACGCAATCGCCAAAGTTTTGGAGAGTGTTGCCAACCAGCAAAGTGTTCATATCGAAGTTTGCCCTGCCCTGCTTACGGCTGTTGAAGAACGCTTTAAACCTGTTGAAGATGCCTTGAATAACCTTTCCCTGGTATTTCATGGAAACGACACCCTGACCCCCGATGATATGCGTATGAAATGGGAAAACGGCGGGGCTGTGCGTGACAGTCGAAAACTTGCGGCACAAATCCTGCAAAGCCTGACCAGTGAGCTGCCGGTCACCCCCGAAGAAGAAAAAGAAGACCTTGCTGAAAACGGGGAAAAACGGCACAATGAAGATATAAAAACACATAACCCGGATGAGTAACGATATGACAGACGAAGATGATGATAGCAGCGGATCCGGCGGTATGCCCCTTGAGAATATGGACAATCAGGGATTTACGGAGGATGATTTACAGGAATTTGCCGTAGGCGAGCCTATGGCCGGGGACGTGTCCGCTATATACGACATCCCGGTGCAGATTTCTGCTGTCCTTGGCCGCTCCAGCATGCAGGTCTCCCAGCTTCTGAAACTGGGA
>CAKZKV010000006.1 GCA_937124505.1 uncultured Alphaproteobacteria bacterium | reverse complement strand
CGCATGATAAAGTCGCCAGTAGAAAAACGTCTTGGTTTTTTTGATAGAACGTCAGGAAGCATAAATAAAATATTCTGATTATGTGTTTATTTTTTAGGAAAACCACTATACCTTTGAATAAAGTATAGAAAACTTCTTACTTTAATATTAATTAAAATCATTTTTTTGCCAAGTTCTATTCGTGAATTATTATAATGGGTTTGTTTGAAATACTGACGTTGTATATTGCTTTCCGCATCAAGCACTTTATGTGCGACTTTATCTTGCAAACGGACTGGATGGCTTTGACCAAGGGGTTGCCGGGGAAAGAAGGGTATAAGGCCCTGTTTTCCCATACCTTGATTCATGCGTCAGGAACATTGCTTGTTGTGTTGGTTCTGGCTCCCGCTTTCTGGTGGCTGGCGGTGGTTGACTTTGTGATACACAGCCTGATTGACCGTTTGAAGGGGGTCGTCACAATTCATGAGAACCTGACTGTCAAGGATACTATGTTCTGGTGGTTGTTTGGTCTGGATCAGGAAGCGCACAATTTTACGCATCTGGGATATATTATAATAATTGTTGCAGGTATGGCTTGACATGGCTTCCTGCTTTCCTCTATATAAGGTCTTCAAGTTGAAGGATAGAGAATTATGAAAGTAGCAAACTCTTTAAAGACACTCAAAAGCCGTGACCGCAATTGCCGTGTTGTCCGCCGTAAAGGTCGTGTTTACGTCATTAATAAAATCAACAAGCGCTTCAAAGCTCGTCAGGGGTAATTTACGTTCTTAATTCTTATTCAATTTAAGAAACCTGCCTTTGGCGGGTTTTTTGCATCCTGACATTTTTCTATAGCCCTTGTTCTTTGAGGCATTCGTCATTGCGAGGGAGCCAGAGTGATCGAAGCAATCCAGAGCCACAGAGCAAGATTTCTGGATTGCCGCGCGCTTTTAGCGGCTCGCAATGACAGAGATCCCTCGGCATCTTGTGGCAAAGTCGTTTATTCTGATAAAACCCTGTGTATTATTAAGCGGATTTTAAAAATCGCGGGTGCATCCTGAATTTAAATCTGCTATTTAAGCATAACTAACTCGAAACCAGATCAACAAGTATGTTCTCAAAGCTTTTTGGATTTTTGTCTGCAGATATGGCGATTGACCTCGGCACGGCCAATACGCTTGTGTACGTCAAGGATCAGGGAATCGTTCTGAACGAGCCGTCTGTGGTGGCCATTTCCATGTATAACGGCAAGCGCGAGATTCTGGCCGTGGGGAATGAAGCGAAGCAGATGCTGGGACGGACGCCGGGGAACATTGTCGCGATCCGTCCGCTGCGGGACGGGGTCATTGCGGATTTTGAAGTAACCGAAGCGATGATCAAGCACTTCATTCGCAAAGTTCATAACCGCCGCTCTTTTGTCTCTCCCAAAATGGTGATTTGTGTGCCGTCCGGTTCAACGGCGGTGGAACGCCGCGCCATTCAGGAATCTGCCGAAAGCGCGGGCGCTTCCGAAGTGTATCTGATTGAAGAACCCATGGCTGCGGCGATCGGTGCG
>CAKZKV010000005.1 GCA_937124505.1 uncultured Alphaproteobacteria bacterium | reverse complement strand
AGACTGGCTGCAAAAGCGCGTGGACGAATTACGTAAAAAAGTCCGCAAAACAGACACACTTGTCGTAGAATACCGTAAGCGCGAAAACATTGTAGACGGTCGCGGTATTGATATCATTGAGCAGGACATCCTCGACCTGAGCAGCAAACTGATTGATGCCAAAACCGAGATGAAACGCGCAGAAGCCCGCCTTAAGGAAATCCCGGAAGACGGGGATATGAGCAATGCGCCAAGCGTTCTCAATTCGCCGACCATTCAAGGACTACAGCAAAGAGAATCCTTTGCACGCGCTGAAATTGCCGCCCTTTCAAAAGAATATGGCCCGAACCACCCGGACATGGTTTCCGCACAGGCACAACTCTGGTCTATCCGTGCCAAAATTGATCAGGAAATGGAAAACATTGCCGCCAGCCTTCGTACCTCCTATGAGGTCACGCAGGAAAATGTTATGCGTATCCAGGAAGAAATCGACCTCTTGAAAAAAGATTATGATAAATATAAAAATTCCAGCGTCGAGCTTCAGGCATTAGAACGCGAGGCGGTTGCAAACAGAGAACTACTTGAAACACTTAACTCACGTTTGAAAGAAACACAGGCTCAGGAAGATCGCTCCTTGCAGGAACCCAATGCACGTATTATCTCAGAAGCCACCATTCCAACATCCCCCAGTAAACCTCAGAAAAAACTGATCTGGGCAGCGGCGCTTGTCGCTGGCTTGGGGCTATCCATTGCATTTTGTATTGGTATTGATCAATTCCAGACAGGCGCCTACAATGGACGCCAACTACAAAACCTGACCGGCGTTACAAATATTTCACTGGTCCCAAGATCAAAGCTGGACCCGGAGCGCGGGATCAACCGTCTGGCAGATTATCCCCTGAAAGAACCGTATGCCGTTTATACGGAATCCATCCGCTCTATTTCGATGTTCCTGCGGCTACAATTAGCAAAAGCCCCGGAAACCAAGATTTTTAATTTCACCTCCTGCTTAGGAAATGAAGGAAAATCCTCTGTCGTCTCCTCCCTGTCCCGCCAAATGGCATTGGAAGGACTGCGCGTTCTGGCGATTGATTGCGATATGCGCAAACCGCGTTTGGGACGGACTTTCGGTGTTAACCCTGAATTTGGATTTCATGACCTTCTGAAAGGTGAGAAAACACTGCCGGATGTCATTATGCACGACGAAGAAACCGGACTGGACTATATCTGCGCTGGCCGTCTGCAGGACGTCAATATCATCAGCCGCCGTTTTGATCAGTGGGAAAAAGTCATGGAAATCGCACAGGAGAATTATGACGTTATTCTTCTGGATAGCCCGCCAATCTTGTTCGTTGCGGACACAAAATTGATCGCAAAAGCCAGCCAGAATATTCTGTGCGTTCAGTCTAGAAAGACGCCTATGAAGCTGATTGGTTATGCCGTTGATATGTTCCGCCGCTTAGAGGTTAATTTGCTCGGTACAGTTATTACAATGGCCAGCAACCAGAATAAATATCTGTATGCCTATGAAGAGGACGTGAAGGAAGGCTAACCTCTCAAAACGGAAGCATAGATATCTTCCAGCTTTTCAGCCTGTTTGCGGTTATCAAAATTGTCCTTCACAAAGGCGGGGGCTGCCGTGGACATGGCTTTTAGCATGTCCTGATTTTTGATCAGATCACATATTGCAGCAGCAAACCCTGCCGTATCGCCCTCCTCAACCAGAAAGCCTGTTTTGCCTTCTTCCATCGCTTCAGGAACCCCGCCGGAGCGAAACGCGACCACTGGCAGCCCTGCCCATTGTGCCTCCAGCAGAACCAGTCCAAACGCTTCCGTCTGGCCGTTCTCCATATGCATGGAAGAATGACAAAAAACATCTGACTGACGCATCAGGCTTAGCACCTTGTCATGCGGTTGCGGCCCCCAGAATTTGTATTTCTTCAAAGAGGCTTTCGCCTGCGTCTCCAATTCGTCGCGTAACGGACCACCGCCAATGATATTTAACTCGACATTATGCCCCTGCTCCTCAACCGCAGAGACAGCTTCAATGAGTTTCTTATGCCCTTTAAACGGAACCAGACGCCCGACGGCCAGCAACCTGACAGGCTCTTTTTCATTGCGGCGACCATGTTTGGGAACACTATGTTCGATTAGAGGAATCCCCATATAATGCACCACGCATTTTTCTTCCGGGAAACCAAATTCCACCGCGCGTTTTTTAATATATTCAGACACACAAATAAATCTGGAGGCGCGCTCCGCCAGCTTCTTGCGGTTCAGATGATACGCCTTTTGCAGCAGGCCATCATTTACAATAGAAATGCGCTTCTTTAAAACATCAAATCCGTGAAAGGTCACGACCAAAGGCCGCCCGGTTTCTCTGGCCAGACCACTCGCCAGCCAGCCAGTCGGGCCAAAATGGGCATGGATCAGATCACAATCCCCAACAGCCTCCTTCAAATAAGGGCTTTTCAAGGTAAGTTTAAAAAGCAGCTCCTTAATTTTCTCTGATTTTGAAGACGACTGGTTCAAAGCTGCCTGCGGTAAATTTCCGGCAACGCTGGGCACAACGGAACGGCACGCCACCAGTTTCGGCGTATAATTCTGGAGCGCCTCCACCTGATGCCGCACAAAAATCTCACTCAGCGGCAAACACTGATTTAAGAAAATGGCAACTTTCTTTTTTTCCGTCATCAATCAGGCCGCCGCTTTTGTTTCATTTCGATGGCCTTCCAACTCCTTCAAACGTTTCTGGAATGCCCATTCGGCGGCTTCTCTCTTGCCTTTCTTTAAAGCGCGGAGTTGATAGGCCTGAATAAATTTTGTGATATCCTGATCGCCGAAGCGTTTTCCCCCGCCAAGCCACGCCTGAAAATAACCGTACATGGAATAAAGCGTCCCGATGATATAGGGACGTTGCTTCACACTGCGCAAGGCGGAACTGGCCAGAAAAAAGAGCGGATGCGCGCCCAGCAAATACTGCCCTTTTCCATGACGGATACGGCCCTTATAAATATTCTTGTGACTGGAACCCATGGGGCGCAAATGGACAAAGTTCAGATCCGGCTCATCCCAACTGCACGCCCGCCAGCCATGCCAGCGCGCACTGTGGCAATCAAATCCGTCCCAGCCAACCTCCGCGACAAACCCGCCGATTTGCTCAAAACATTCCTTGCGGTAAAATTTAATCATCCCGACGGATGCCTCATCCCCGCACATTTCACTGGTCAACTCCCCTGTTTTGGGATGAACATAGTAAGCTTTTCCGCTGCACGTCCCGAGTTTTGGATCAGCGTCCATTTTTCTTAAAATCGTTTCAAAGTATTTCTCAGGTAACTCCAGATCGACATCAAACTTACAGATAAAATCATATTCCACATCAACCGCCGCAAGACCTTCATTAAAGGCCATAATCACGCCGCCACCGACTTTCCTCTCCCCGGAGCTGCGGTGAACCAGCTTGATATACGGCATGTCCTGCTGATATTTCTTGATCAACTCCACGCTGTTATCCGTTGAGCCGTCATCCACAATCACCCATTGTACGGGCGCTACCGTCTGGTTTTTTACAGACTCCAGCGTTTTTTCAATATACTTTCCCTCATCCTTACAGGGAGAGACAAGGACATAGCGATCTTTCATGCAAACCTCTTGATTTCAGGGACCATTCCCTTTAATTACTTCTGCGTAAGTTATGTGATCGCTTCACCATAAGCAAGGTTTTAATATGACTATTTCAATTCGTGGCCTCTTTGAAAAAACAGCTTTTGATTCAAAGAGATGGACTCTTGATTTGTTCAATGAATGCAAAAATAATCCCCTCACAATCTGCTTTCTGAACGCCCATGCAGTCACGACCGCTTCCCGCAAGCCGGAATTTGCTGAAATACTTGACCAGAGCGATTTTCTTTTAAGAGATGGTATTGGCGTTAAAATCGGCATGAACTTCTTTGGGCTGGAAAAAACAGAAAACCTGAACGGAACAGATTTGATTACAATCCTGCTGGATCATCTGAGAGATAGAAATATTGCTATTTTTGGCGCGTCAGATGAAACCATGGCTGTGACAAAGAAAAAACTGGAGGAAAATGGCTTTGGGAACATCCAAACCACCCTGCATGGATTTTATGAGGATGATCACTACCTGAAGACTGTTACGGAAACGCAGCCAGATGTTATTCTGCTGTGTATGGGCATGCCGCGGCAGGAACTTCTGGCCCAGAAATTAAGAGAAAACGGCTATCGTGGCATGATACTCTGCGGCGGCGGATGGGCGGATTTCTATTCAGGAGTCAAACCGCGTGCCCCCCAATTTATGCGAAACTTCGGGATGGAATGGCTTTATCGACTGATACGGGAACCAATGCGTCTTGGCAAACGCTACACAATTGATATTCTGGATTTCTTTAGAATCGTTCTGATGGAACGAATGAAAGGCACCGCCCCCGATGAAAACCAGCGTTCTGATATCTAATTACAATTACGGAGAATTTCTTTCCAAGGCGATAGAAAGCGTTTTAAAACAATCGGTTCCCGCGCATCAGATCATCGTGGTCGATGACGGTTCTACCGATGACTCTGCAAACATTATTGCCAGCTTTGGCACAAAAATCACCCCTC
>CAKZKV010000004.1 GCA_937124505.1 uncultured Alphaproteobacteria bacterium | reverse complement strand
TCAACAGAGCGCATATTCGGCAGGCTTAAAGCAATGCGGTCAGCCTTTGTCGCCAGATAGGCATTTGCCTTACCCAAAACGGCATTTGCCTCGTGAATGATTGTTGGAATTTTCAATCCCTGCGCAGCGTAAACACATGGGAAAGAAGGATAGCCGCCAAAGCCGACAACGACTTTCGGCTGCAATCTCTTGACCAAGGCGCGTGCTTTTATCAGGCCAATCCCTAACTTGATGGCGCCCGTCATTTTTTTGATCAATCCCTTGCCCAGCGTTCCAGAAGACAGGACATGAAACGACAATTCCGGATAGAGTTCCTTGTAATGACGGCAGCGGGGATCGGTCGCAATTTCAACCTGGTAACCCCGTGAGAGTAAATCCTGCGCCAGCGCAATGGCCGGCATCATATGGCCGCCGGTTCCACCGCTTGAGAGAAGTATAAGAGGCATTGTATCAGACATGGCCTTTTATAACGTTCCTTCCAGCGTTTGGGAAGAGCGCTTTTTGCCAAGGGCCGATTTTTCCTGCCGCCGCAGCAAGGCGAGCAGCATTCCCATGGACATCCCCATGGACAGCATGGAAGACCCGCCATAACTGACAAACGGCAGGGTCATTCCCTTTGCCGGGAGCAATTGTAATGCCGAGCCCATATGAATAAAGGCCTGCAATCCAAACATCACCAGCAACCCGCCTGCGGCCAAAACCGTAAACAGACAGTTGGAGGTCATCAACACCTGAAACCCGCGCAGGAGAATAAAGAGATAAACCCCGATCAGGGCAAGAATAAGGGGAAGCCCCAATTCTTCACCTGCCACGGAAAAGATGAAATCAGCATGGGCATCCGGCAAATTCAGTTTCACATCACCCTGCCCCGGCCCCGTCCCCAGAATGCCGCCATTGCGAAACGCTTCCAGAGACTTTTCAATCTGGTAACTGTCCCCACTGGACGGATCAAGAAAGCGGTCTATCCGGCTTTGCACATGTCCGAACGTCATATAAACCGCCGCCAGAAACGTCAAAGCGGCCAGACCGAATATCAGCAAATAACGAAACGGCAAGCCCGCAAGAAAAATCTGCGTCGCCAGAATAGAGGTCACAACCAGCGTCATTCCCAGATCGGGCTGTAACATCAATAGCGCCACGATTACGAGAAACAGCGCCGCGCACATCTTGTTGGCGGGAAACTTCTCATGTGTTTTCTGATAGGCAATCAGCCACGCCGCCACAATGGCAAAGGCGGGCTTCACAAATTCACTGGGCTGCAAGGAAAACCCCGGCAGATGCAGCCATCGCTGCGCGCCCTTGATCTCCATCCCGATGAACAGCACCAGAATCATGGCACTGATGGCCCCGGCCAGCAAAATGCTTGACAAGCGCCAGACATTCCGCGCACTCAGAAACGAAAAAC
>CAKZKV010000003.1 GCA_937124505.1 uncultured Alphaproteobacteria bacterium | reverse complement strand
GAAGACGGCATACGAGATAGATGTTTTGGTCGCCAGACCTTCGGGCATGCCGCGCGCATAGATGCCGTTGCCCAGTTGCGGACGCTTCATAAGGGATTCCCCGGCATTTTGCATGGCTTCCAGACGGCGCAACTGGAATTGCAGGGCTTCGGCCATTTCCTCGGCAGAGGTTTCTTCCAGCGTGTTTTCCTGTGGCAGGAGCATGCGGGATTTCAGATAGGCCAGCCACGCCGCCATGACCAGATATTCGGCGGCCAGTTCCAGATTATGTTCCTTGGCACGTTCCACGAAAATCAGGTATTGCTTGGCCAGTTGCAGGATTGAAATCTGCATTAAATCGACCTTTTGCTTGCGGGCCAGATCCAGCAGGACGTCAATCGGCCCTTCATAGCCGTCAAGGCTTAGGAGCAGGGCATCAGCCTGTTCTACCTCCTCGCTGCGCGGCGGGTCTTCTGCAAAAGTGGACATTATTTTGCTTTAGCATGACTAAGAGGTATAAATAAAGAATCAAAGTGTGTATGTCCCTGCATTATACAGAGTTTTCTTTGTGATGGCTGGTTAGCTGCAAAAACACATCCTCAAGGTCAGATTCATCTGTTGAAATATCCGTTATTCCAAACCCGGCTTTTTGGATCAGGTCGATCATGTCACCAACATTTTTTTCGTCGGGGCTGTATTGAATCCTGATTTTGCGAGCGCCGGTTTTGGATGCGCAGAAAGACTGTGCGAGCGTGTCGGGTACTTCCTGTAGGTCCCGGTCAAGGCGGAAAGTGATTTCCTTGTTATTAATGCGTCCGAGCAATCTGTCCGTTTCCTCGCAGGCAACGACTTCTCCGTCATTGATAATCGCGATGGTATCGCACAGCTCCTGTGCCTCTTCCAGATAATGGGTCGTCAGCAGGATGGTCGTACCCTGACGGTTCAGTTCCTTGATATTGGCCCAAAGCTGGCGGCGCAGTTCGATATCCACGCCGGCGGTGGGCTCGTCCAGAACCAGAATGGGCGGCATGTGAACCATGGCCTTGGCCACCATCAGGCGGCGCTTCATCCCCCCGGACAGGGAACGCATGTAAGCATTTGCCTTATCGCTTAAGCCCACCATTTCAAGAATCTCTTTCGTGCGACGTTCGGATTTCGGAACGCCGTAAAGCCCGGCCTGAATGTCCAGTGCCTTGGCCGGGGTAAAAAACGGATCCATCACGATTTCTTGCGGGACGATGCCGATATTAGCGCGGGACTGGCGTGCATTTTCATCAATGTCGGTGCCCCAGATCTGAACGGAACCGGATGTTTTGATGACCAGTCCCGCCATAATATTAATCAGGGTTGATTTTCCCGCCCCGTTCGGGCCCAGCAGGGCAAACATCGACCCGCGCGGGATGTCAAGCGAGACACCTTTCAAGGCAACTTTCTCGGGGCTTTTTCCCGAAGCCGTATAGGTTTTCTTCAGGTCTCTGATTTCAATGGCATTTACAGGCAGTTGGTTTGTCATGAGCTTTGGTCACTAAAAAAGGCGAGATGTAATATATCCCGCCTTTTGAATAAGGAAAGAAAAAAACCGACCTAGGCAGCTTCTTCTTCGATTTCTGCGTCAGGAGCGTTCTCTTTTACAGAGTCAATTCCATTTTCACAGGCGGCTTTGGTTGTGTACATTTCTGAAGAGGCGATGACCTGACCGTTTTTCGCGGTTAGATTGAAGTAGAACTGCCCGTCTTTTGCTTGTTTTATCAAAAATTTTGGATGTGAAGCCATATTTTAGTCTCCTTGTAGAGTTTAAATTTAAAAGTTACCTACAGACTTTTCCCAATAATGCCCTCCGAGTCAAGGCAAACAAGGATTAGAAACGGTTTTAACTTAAATTCCGGGTGCGCCATATGGCTTCACCGTCTAGATAGTTGGTAATTTGATCAGAGTGAAGCCAGTTCCTTGCCTCTTCATTTTCTTCCAGATAGGCGCGCCAGAACGCCAGGCTGACATGTTGTATGAGTTGTTCATGCAGTTCTCGCTTTGGGTTGTCTTCCAGTTTGCCGCGCGATCCAGCAAAGACCATATGGTCGCCGTCCTGCAAGATTAATAAATGTTGATCCGAGCCGCCTGCGGACTCAAAAATCGGCAGGCGCGATGTGTAATCCTTACCAGAAACGGGAGAGTCGTCTTTTGTTCCTGTCATATACAGCATAGGAATGGAAATCGGGCCGTAAATCCGCTCCGGCGGTTCACTCTGGTTGTAGGTCGGGCCGAGGGAGTAGGGGATGCCGCATTTGAAACGCTCATCTTTCATGGAATACAGGCGTTTGTTTTTGCCAAGCTTGTGTCCCGCCATAATTTGCGTTGTCACCGCGCCGAATGAGTGGCCGGACATGCCAACGGCGTCAAAGTTGATATGTTGATAAGGTTCTTCGCCTGCGGTGGCGCGCCTTTGCAGTTCATTCAGAACAAAGGAGGGGTCTTTAAAACGGGACAGTGAATCATGCCGGGAAATATGATGCGCACGTATCACGTCCCACGGATGGCCGGGCTTGCCTTCCCAGATGCTGGTATCCGTGCCGATATGGGTCATGTGAACCACAATGAACCCTTGTTCGGCAATAAAACGCCCCAGGAATGCCGCGCCGTCACGGCTTCCGCCCAAACCGTGCGACCAGAATATGCAGGGAAGTTTTTTCTTTGGTTTTTCCGGTGCATAGATTTTGACCGGGACTTTGCGGTTTCTTTTTTGATCAAAGAAATCTTCGCGGAGAATCCGTACTTTGACGGGGCGGGATTCGAAAAACATTATTTCTTCCGGAATTGGTCCAGAGAAATGACCTGTCCGCCATCCCCCCCGTCGCGTTTCTTTTTGGAGGATTTTTTCTTGCCGGATTTTTTACCGCCGCCCGAACCGTCGGGATCGTCATCATCTGCTTCAATTT
>CAKZKV010000002.1 GCA_937124505.1 uncultured Alphaproteobacteria bacterium | reverse complement strand
CAGGACGATACGCTCATTCAGACGGGAAGAAATATCGCCTATATGGCGGGGGCCGGGATCGATACGATTGACTACACTCAAATCACAGGCGGTATTTCCGCAGAATTCATTTCTAATAATGAGCTGGTCATTACAAGAATAGCCGCAAACCAAACAGACTATGCCAAAGGAGTGGAGGTTGTATTGGGAACCTCTGCTGCAGATACGTTTAAGTTGATTGGCGCGGCGGATGTAATTGTTGAAGGCGGCGATAGCGGGGATACGTATATTGTATATGAGAAGCCAGACCCTTTTGATCCTCCTATTGATTATAATAACAGCAATATTGGTATTTTGGACATAACGGGTACTGGCAGCGATATTATCTTTGCGCAAGGTTATACGCCAGACAATACCAAGGGGGAGGAAAGCGGGAGTAAAATCAGGATTACGCCAAATGAAGGGGGGTTGCCGGTATTGTATTTTGCGAAGGGGATTGAATTTATTTCTCCTGCCACTGGAATCAATATTGCTGTTGAAGAATATATTGATGATGATGAGCCACCTGAGGAACCAACCCTGCCTGGCATTCTGGGGCCCTTGTTCGATCAGGGGGCGAATGCCGGATCACCGCTTGTGTTTGATCTGGGAACGGAGGGGATTACGCTCCTGCCTCTGGGGGATGCGGCGAATATTCACTGGGACATTGATACGGACGGCTTTGCGGAAAGCTCCGGCTGGGTAGGGCCGGAAGACGGGTTTCTGGCGATTGACCTGAATAGTGACGGTGTGATCAATAATCATGCGGAGTTGTTTGGCGATCTTGAAACCGACGGATTTACGGCTTTAAGGAATTATGACAGTAACGGTGATGATGTAATCAATGCCTCGGACACTCAATTTGGTGATCTTCTTGTATGGGTGGACGCCAACAGCGATGCCGTCAGTCAGGCGCAGGAACTACAATCTTTAAGTTATTACAACATTACCGAAATATCCCTGTCCGATACGCTGGTAAATTATATGATTGCCGGGAACATTGTAACGAATGAGAGTACGTTTGTCATGAACGGCCAGACCCGGCAGGTGATAGATGCGTGGTTTGCCTATGATAACTCAGATACGACCTATGTCGGGACGAGCGCGGAATATATCAACGGCTTTGATTTTGATCCGGAGGTGTTTGCGCTTCCAAACCTGAAAGGCTGGGGCACGCTGCCGGATCTGCATATCGCCATGACGCAGGATAGTGTTTTGAAGGAAATGGTGCAGGCACATGCTACAGAGTTTGCCGGAACATTTGAAGATCTCCTGTTTCGTTGGGCGGGTGTGCAGGATGTGGATCCAGACAGCCGCAATCCTTACATTGACGCCCGCAAGCTGATCTTCATGGAAATGGTTCTGGATGAGTCTTTCCGTGATGGTGATAACTCTGGCAGATCGCCGTTTTCACTCATGAATGCAGCATTCGATCTGGAGATTTTGCCTTACCTGCAGCAACAGTTTCTGGTGCAAACGTCTGCGCAGCAATATCTGGATTTTATGGAGTATGATGAGTTCTCCGGTACGCTGAAAATTGCCGATACTGCTCCGGAGATATCCGTTGACCTGATCTCCGAAACTGATCCGAACACATATTACTTCGGGGCGGAAGACAATCTCATTATCTATAACCCGAATGGTTCAGAGGTCTCTCTCTATGACGAAGGCGGGGATGATACGATCCTGATAAACGGGATAACGTCTGCGGATATCCGTTTGGTTGGCGTGTTAACGACCAGACTCAAAGTTTTTGTGGAAGATCAGGAAAAGCTGGTCCTGTATGACTTTGATACTCATGAAAACAGGATTGAGAAGATTGTTTTTAATAACGGTGATGTGATTGATCTGACGCAGGATTTGATTCTGGAGGGAAGTGCCGACGAAGATGATATGTTCGGTTTTGAAAATAATGATATCTTGTCTGGTGGTGACGGAGATGATGATCTGAAAGGCGGAGACGGCGATGATACGCTCTATGGAGACAGTGGAAATGATCGTCTGTACGGTCAAAACGGAAATGACATTTTAAATGGCGGGGAGGGGAATGATAATCTCACAGATTATGATGGTAACAATACCTTTATTGGCGGCAAAGGAAATGACATTATAAGAGGGGGTACTGGTGCCGATTCCTTTCTCTGGAATTTGGGAGACGGGAATGACAGGATCATAGATCTGGCATATGATAATAAAATCGTGCTTGGAGAGGGTATTTCCCTTTCCGATTTGAGTTTCGGGGAGTCTGTTTACAACAACAGCTTTGTGATTGTGATCGGAAATGAAACCATTCAGGTTGAAGATAACTTTACGATTGCAGGAGATGACAAATTCAATGGGAAGCGTATTCATACGATAGAATTTTTTGACGGCACGACTCTGGATCTGACGACCGTCAATAACCTGCCGATCTACGGCACATCTGGAAACGATAACATTCAGGGAACGGACAGAGATAATGATTATGTCTGGAACGTTGGAGACGGGGATGACACCATTTATGAAACAGGTGGGTATGACCGCATTCTTTTTGGGGAAGGCATCACTCCTGAGGACGTTACTTTGGAGGTCTCTTACACTGATCTCGATGATCTGTTTATTTATATCGGGGATGAAACGATCACGTTTGACAGGCAGTTTTATTTAAATGGCGGCAGCACCTTTGACCCCTCCTATCAGATCGAAAAGGCTGGGTTTCAGGATGGAACGGAACTGGATTTAACGGATCGGCCATATACAGAAATCATTGGAAGTGATGTTGAAACCTATCAGGATTCACTGAATGGAACTCCTTATAACGACATACTGATCGGGTTAAAGGGGGACGATTACCTGTATGGTCGTGACGGGGATGACGAATATATCTGGAATATTGGGGACGGGAACGACTATTTTGATGAGTGGAGTGGGAATGACTCTATTGTATTCGGAGACGGGATATCGCAAGAGGATGTCCGTCTTTCATTCAGTGGGGATGACCTGCTGCTGAATGTTCAAGGTGCGGTATTAAGATTACATGACCAGTTTGTTAATCATAGCTATGGCAATTCAATTATTGTCAGTGAGGATGATCAGATTGAAACGGCCCGCTTTGCAGATGGATCAACCATCAACCTCAGCAGGCATATTACAATTATGGGTACGGAATATGCTGATACCATTTCAACTTTTGATGACAGTGATGATACCCTGATAGGGCTTGGGGGTGATGACACTCTAAGGGCGTGGAGCGGACATGATATTCTGCTTGGTGGGGAGGGGAATGATTCCCTGTTTGCAGGAAACGGGAATGACATTCTCACAGGCGGTATAGGCGCTGATATTCTGATCGGTGAAAACGGCGATGATCAGTATTATTGGTCTGTTGGCGATGGTAATGACATCATACGTTATGAGGGTGGTGGTCATGACCAGCTCTTTTTAAGCGGCGTTGTTGCAGAAGATATCAGGCTGGAAAAATATTCGAATGATTTAAAGATTCACATAAATGATGAGACCATCACGCTGGAGCGTCAGTTTTATGGAGATAACAGATCAAGTCATGCCTATGATTATATGCAGATAGAAGAGATTATCTTTGATGATCTTTCCAGTATGAATTTAACGGAGCAGCTTACGTTTACCGGCACTGCTTCTAATGAAGCAATATTTGGGTTAAATTTATCAAATTCAACGCTAATTGGCCTGGGTGGACATGACACTTTTTATGGGGGAACAGGAGAGGCCGACGATACCGTCAAGTATTTAGGAGGTTTTGCGAATTATACAGTTACAAAGCACAGTGAAACCTTTGTCGTTGTCAGGGATGATGTAGGATCAGATGGTATTGATAATCTGAATGACATAGAATTCCTTGAATTCGCGGACGGGATTTATGACGTGGCGACGGCAACATTTACGCCTGTTTCTGTGAATCAGGCGCCTGTGGCGCAGGACGATGCCTTCACAGGGGACGAAAACGCCCAGATCACCGGGAACGTTCTGGCGGATAACGGCAACGGCGCAGACAGCGATATTGATGGAGATCCTTTGAGCGTAGTGGCGGCCACACTGACGACGGCACAGAACGGTAACGTGGTACTGAACGCAGACGGCACGTTCACCTACACGCCTGATGCCGATTTTTGGGGTACAGACAGTTTTGATTATACGCTTGAAGATGGAAATGGTGGCGCGGAC
>CAKZKV010000001.1 GCA_937124505.1 uncultured Alphaproteobacteria bacterium | reverse complement strand
GGTTTTTTCTTCGGAGGTTGAGTCGGAGGTTGATTCGAGGACGGCCTGTATTTTTTCCGCCGCGCCAATGGCCTCCATCCGCGCATGATAAGCCGTGCCCATACGGCGCAGGGGCAGGTAAAATTCCGGTGCCAGCAATAAAATGAAAAAGCCGGGCAGGAAATCCATCTCCCCCCACATCAGCCGAAAACCGATAAAAACGTCGATCAGGTCTATGCTGACGGTGGAGAAAAACTCTAATGTGACGGAAGACAAAAACGCCAGCCGCAGCACCTTCATGGTTTCACGCCGGTAATCTTCGGCCACAGTGGAGATCATGTCTCCGGCGCGGCGGGAGGCGTTAAACAGCTTTAAAGTAGTCAGGCCTTGCAGGACATCCAGAAAGTGATTGCTCATCCGGGCCAGTTCACGCCATTGCTTCTGGTTCAGGTTTTCCGCGCCTTTTCCGATCAAGATCATAAACAGGGGGATCATTGGCGCAGTGAAGAGCATGGTGATGCCGGACAGCCAGTCAAACGGAAAGACAACAATCAGAATACTCAGCGGGACAAGGAGCATCAGCATTCTGGCGGGAAGATACTGGCTGTAATACGGGCCGAGCGCGTTAATCCCGTCACTCAGGCTGCTGAGCAGGGCGCCGCTGCCTTCTTTTGTAATATAGGTGGGGCCGAGCGCGTTAACGTGCCGGTATAAATCACAGCGCAGGCGGTGCTGAATGTCGGCGGCAGCCTGTATGGACAGGCGGTCACCCAGTACGGAAAATCCGAAGCGGAGGGCCGCCGCCGCAAGCAGGAGGGCCAAAGACCCATAGTGATTCGCAAGATCGTGCTGCTGAAAAATCAGGCCATAGACGATAAGCGCCAAAAACCATGACTGCACGATCAGTAAGAGTGCGGCCATATATCGCAGGGAAACGGCAAATCTAATCAGTTTTTGCGCATTGCCCGACTCTTTTCCCGTCTGGCGTTTTAAAAACGCATCCGGCGTTTCGGCCATATTATTTACTTATCCTGCTTGTCAGCGTCCTTGAATTCCTCTTCAGCTTCATACCACATGACGTTGATAATGCCAACTGCCAGAGCGGCCGTCACTCCTAAAATCCATGTAAAATACCACATCGAAATAACTCCTTATCTTTCTTAATAGGCTGAATGCGCACGGCGTTCGATTTCTTCAACCGTGACCTTGCCCCACATGCGGGTGTAGCACCAGAGTGTGTAGAGCAGGACAATCGGCAGGAAGATAACAACAGCCCAGAACATGATTGTCAGTGTCAGGTGGCTGGAGGAGGCATCCCACAGTGTCAGGCTGGAATCAGGAACCGTGCTGGACGGCATGATGAACGGAAACATAGACAGACCGGCTGTAGAAATAATACCCGCCATCCCTAAAGAACTTGTCACAAAGCCGAAGCCCGGACGGTTCATGCCGGAGAGCAGAACACTCAGAATAATGCCTGCAAAGCCCATAATCGGCGCCAGCATGGCAATCGGATAGTTTTTATAGATATCAAGCCATGCGCCTGTTTCCACTTCCACTTTCTTGCCCAGAGGATTTGGCATCGCATCCAGAGCCGGTTGAGAGACAATCCGGTAGCCGTCAATACCATAGGCAACCCATACGCCGCCAATGGCAAAACCAATCACGGTAATGATTCCCATGATAGACACGGCTTTTTTAGCGCGTGAGGCAATCGGGTCTTCGGTGCGCAGTTGCAGCCACAAACCACCATGCATGGTCAGCATGGCAAAGCTGACCACACCGCAAAGAAGGGCAAAAGGGTTCAGCAAAGGCAGCAAGGCCATCAGCAAAGAGCCTTCATAATGCGGCTTCAAAAATTCGTCCACATGAAACGGAACGCCCTGTAACAGGTTTCCGAAAGCCACGCCGAAGATCAGAGACGGAATCGCCCCACCTGCGAACAGGCCCCAGTCCCAGGCGTTGCGCCATCTGGCATCGCCCAGTTTGGAGCGGTAATCAAAGCCCACAGGACGGAAGAACAAGGCAAAGAGCACCAGCAACATCGCCATATAGAACCCGGAAAACGCTGCCGCGTAGGCGGCAGGCCAGGCGGCGAAAATCGCGCCACCCGCTGTAATAAACCAGACCTGGTTGCCGTCCCAGTGAGGACCGACAACGTTAATCACAACGCGCCGTTCTTCATCTTTTTTGCCGACAAAGGGAAGGAGGTTTCCGGCCCCCATGTCCATACCATCGGTAATAGCAAAGCCAATCAGTAGAACTCCGACGAGCCCCCACCAGATGAATTTCAGAATTTCATAATCTAGGATCATTTTATTTTTCTCCTGTGTTCTATTTATTCAGCAGCCTGAGGCGCGACATTGTTGGTTTCATGGTAATATTTTCCTGTATGCAGGGAACTCGGACCCAGACGGGCGAATTTGACCATCAGGTAGACTTCGATAATCAGCAGGAAGGTGTAGAACAGGACAAACCCGCTCAAGCTGAAGATCAGTTCTCCGGTCGTCAGGCTGGAGGTCGCCAGGAAGGTCGGCAGGACATCGGCAATCGCCCATGGCTGACGGCCAAATTCCGCGACAAACCAACCCAGTTCCGCCGCTATCCATGGCACAGGAATGCTGAACAGGCACATCCACAGCAGCCAGCGTTTTTCCGTGATTTGGCGACGCATGTTGTAGTAAAAACCTGCGGCAATCAGGACGAGCATGTAAAAGCCCAGCGCGACCATGATCCGGAAGCTCCAGAACAGAGGGGCAACCGGCGGCACGGAATCCCGCGCGGCCTGTTTGATCTGTGCCTCTGTGGCATCTGCCGGATTTTCGACATAACGTTTCAGAAGCAGGCCATAGCCAAGGTCTTGTTTGACTTCGTCAAAGGCGGACATTGTCTGTTCTGATCTGTCACCGCCCCGAATGTCCAGAAGGTAATTATGGGCGATGATACCGTTGCGGACACGTTCTTCATTTTCAATGATGATGTCCTTGATCCCCGTGATTTCCGTGTTAACGGAGCGTGTGGCAATCAGCCCCAGTGCATAAGGGATTTGAATGGCGGCGTCCATTTCCATCTTTTCGTCATTCGGAAGACCGACAACGGTAAAGGCGGCGGGAGCTTTTTCTGTTTCATATTCGCCTTCAATCACGGCCAGCTTGGTTTTCTGGGCATGTCCGAGGGCGTAACCGCTCTCATCACCAAGAACGATCACGGACAGAATGGAGGCCAGACCGAAGCCGACCGCAACGGAGAAAGACCGTTTGGCAAAGCCGAGATCGCGACCTTTCAGCATATAATAACTGCTGATCCCCATGACAAAAATGGAGGCTGTGACATATCCGGCGGCTACCGTGTGTACGAACTTGACCTGGGCGACGGGATTGAACAGGACCTCGGAGAAGCTGACCATTTCCATGCGCATGGTTTCAGCGGAGAATTCAGCACCAATAGGTAATTGCATCCAGCCGTTGGCAACCAGAATCCACAGGGCGGACAGGTTTGAGCCCAGCGCCGTCATGAAGGTCACGGCCAAATGTTGAACTTTCGTTAGCCTGTCCCAGCCGAGGAAAAACAATCCGACAAAAGTCGACTCGAGGAAAAAGGCCATCAATCCTTCAATCGCAAGCGGCGCACCAAAGACGTCCCCCACATAATGCGAATAATAAGACCAGTTGGTTCCAAACTGGAATTCCATGGTCAGGCCGGTGGTGACACCGAGCGCGAAGTTAATTCCGAATAATTTACCCCAGAATTTTGTCATGTCCCGGTAAATTTCCTTACCGGTCATAACATAGACTGACTCCATAATGACCAGTATCCAGGTCAGACCAAGGGTCAGGGGAACGAATAAAAAGTGGTAGAGTGCTGTAACCGCGAATTGCAAGCGGGACAGGTCTGTAAAGGTTTCATCAATGATCATGGTTTATTCCTCAAAACGATAGCATTGCAGCTTTGAACAGAAATATTCTTTAAAAGAAAATAGTCAAAAAAACTTGAATTTTCAGAATATTATAATATTTTAAATTAGAATTATTTAAATCAAAAAATGTAAGGATGTCAATGATGAATAACGACAATTTAACCAGAGCCATGAAAGTTGTTTTGGCGGACACGTACGCTCTTTATTTGAAAACGCACAACTATCACTGGAATGTGGAAGGCAAGCGTTTTTTTGAATTACATACCCTTTTTGAGGAGCAATATACCGAACTGGCAACGGCGGTGGATGATATTGCGGAAACGATCCGTCAACTCGGTCAGAAAGCGCCGGGATCTTTTAAAACATTCAGCGAGCTGACCAATATCAAGGACGGCAATGAAGATGCGGGTGCCTGTGATATGATCTGTGATCTGGCGGAAAGTCAGGCCATTGTCATGAAAAGTGTTACGGAGGCCCTGGCTGTGGCCAAGGAACTGGATGACGAAGCGACCATTGGCTTGCTGTCAGACCGCCTGAGTGTTCACAGAAAAGCAAAATGGATGCTGGACAGCATGTCTGAATGCAAGGCCAAAAAATAAGAAGCGTTCTGTCCCGTCATCTTCCCTTTCTTCAGCATACCTTATTCTGGGGGATCGCGGCCTTGTGCCTGTTAACAGGGCTGCGCGCCGATCTGGCCTTGCTTTTGGGGATTTTTTTGGCGCTGGGGATCGGGACGCCGTACCCCAAACAGACCGGCAAGGTGATGAAACACCTTCTGGCGATCAGTATTATTGGTCTTGGCGCGGGGATGAACCTGACGGACATCGCGCAGGCCGGAATGAGCGGCCTTGGCTATACCTTCGTGAGTATTGCTTTTGTCCTGATCTGCGGTCAGATTTTAGGGCATCTTTTCAAAACAGATAGGGTTCTGTCGTTGCTGATTTCCGTTGGCACGGCCATTTGCGGCGGCAGTGCGATTGCTGCGGTTGCGCCGGTTTTGAAAGCAAAAGACCACCAGATATCTATTGCGCTGGGCGTGGTGTTTGTGTTGAACGCTCTGGCGTTGTTTCTGTTTCCATGGATCGGGCATATAGTTGACATGCCGCAGGAACTGTTCGGCTTGTGGAGTGCGCTGGCGATTCATGATACCAGTTCGGTTGTCGGGGCGGGGCTGCAATATGGGCCGGAGGCGCTGGAGGTTGGGACGACGGTCAAGCTGGTTCGCGCGCTCTGGATTATCCCGGTCGTGTTTCTGGTGTACGCGTTTTATGTGCGCGGCGAAAGCGGTTCAAATGATCCGGAAAGTAAGTTTGAGGAAAAATCTCCTAGGATAAAATACCCATGGTTTATTCTGGGATTTGTCCTGATGGCGGCTCTGGCGACGTGGCTGCCTGTTTTTGCCCCTGCCGCGGAGATGATTGCGTTTTCTGCCAAACGGCTGCTGGTGGTGGTTTTGTTCCTGATTGGGACGAGTTTAAGCCTTGAGGCATTGCGGAGCAGTGGATTTGCGCCCCTCTTACAAGGCGTCTGCTTATGGATTTTGGTCTCCATAAGCAGCTTTTTTATGATCTATAGCGGGGTCATGACCCCGTAAAACAGGGGCGTGACTCAGGCGTCCTGCTCACTGAACTGATCAAACGCCTTGATCGCATCAGCAGCATACATCAGGGACGGCCCGCCGCCCATATAAACCGCCATCGCCAGAACTTCGGAGAGTTCGGCTTTGGTCGCGCCCAGCTTGACCAGTTCCTCGGCGTGAAAGCCGATACATCCATCGCAACGGGCCGCAATGCCCAGAGCCATGGCAACCAGTTCCTTGGTTTTCATGTCCAGTGCGCCGTCCTTTTTTGCGCCCTGTGCCAGTGTGGAAAAGCCCTGCAAGGCATCGGGGATTTCCTTGCGCAGCACTTTCAGGGACGCAGACAGGTCTTTCGTGATATCTGGATAATGTTTCATTTTTTTAGTTCTCCTCTGTTTTTTGGTTAGGTTGTTGTAAAGGCATGGTCACAGTAAACGCACCGCGGATATCTCCGGGGTGGAATCCTGTGGCCTGATCTTTTGGGTAATGGGAATTAATTCTCTCGTGCAGCTTGGGGTTCAGATTCGGGCCATGACACGTCATGCACAGTCCCTGCATCGGAATGGCCTTCATGTAACGGTAAGTGTCGCCGTCATATGCCACAGCCTCCAGTGCGTCCAGCGGCTCGCCCGCAGCTTTGCGTGTTTCAAAGGAGTCGAGAGTGCTTTGTTCCCACTCGGCCGGGGCGTTGTCCGGGTTGCGGATTTTCAGGCTCGTCCGGCCAATTTGCAGGCCGTACGTGTTGGCGGTGGCGGCGGCAATGCCGGGGGCCTGTTCATTGCAAACAGAAATCGCGGCCATCGGCCCGCCTTGCCCCATGGCCTGCATCAGTTCGGATTTCAGGGCCTTCTGGAACGCCTCAATCGCCTGCAAAGCCTGCTGCTTGTAGTATGTCTCATCCGTCTGCTCCTGCGCCGCCAGCGCATGCGCAAAGAAAAAAAAGGCGGCATATCCCGCCAGAAAAAAAGAGAGAGGTTTCATGTTAGTCAGGCCGCCGCTGAGGAGGTTGAGATGATCGGGTAGCCGTCTGCAATCCATGCATCCAGGCCGCCTTCCAGATTGTAAACGGTCTTTTCCGGCATCGACATGGCACAGACTTCACAGGCCTTGCCGCCGCGAACACCGGCCTTGCAATGGAAGACAATCTTCTTGTCGGGATTATGCGGTACGGAGGAGGCCGAGCATGTGCCGACCGGCACGAGAATGGCGCCTTTGATATGCGCGGCGTTATATTCGTCAACTTCGCGGACATCAATGACGATGGCTTCGTCATTGTCCAGCCAGGCCTTCAGGGTGGCGCAGTCAATGGTTTCAATTTTACTCATGTTTGTTTCCTTCTATTCCTTAATTTTAAAAGCTGTAGCGCAGGCTGACATATACATTGGTATTGTCTTCCAGTTGCCCGAAAAAGGTGTGACGGTCTTTGCCGTAGAAAACATTTGCGCCAGTCTCAAACGTCCATTCATCGTTGAGTTTATAATTGAGCTTGGGGCGTGCATAGCCGTCATTGTCACTGGGCGACCAGAAATTAAACAGGGACAGGGTCAAATTCTGGTTCATCATTAATTTTGTAAGACGTACAGTCATAAGATGACGGTTTTCATCCGGCACGGGCGATCCGGGCGGGGCATTGCTTTTCAGGGCTTTATAATCAAGTGTACGTTCCAGATTATATTGCACCCCTCCGGTCAGTTCCGGCAGGATTTCCTGCTCATACCCGGCCAGAAAGCGGAACTGGTCATTGGGAATAAACGGGTTTGTGCCGGCATTATCGTCACGGCTGTCATAGTAGGCGACTTCAACGTTACCGATCCCGTTGTAAAACGGACCACGGACGGACGCGCCATAAACGGACAGGCGCGGGAAGGTCGCCCGCATGTTTGCGGGATCAAGGCCTTGGGGATTTTTCCAGTACCCGTCATAGCCGTACAGGGCGGTCTCGTAAGCACCGAAATTGCGATACAGACGCGCCGCCCATTCATCTTCACTGAGCCATGCGCTGCGTGAATCCGTTTGCATAACGTTGTTCCGGCTGGTCTGGCCGCCGCTGAACGGGTCATAGGTGCTGATGCGTGCGCCGTCGGCAAAGCGGTCGGCGTCAAAGTTCGGGGTGTAAATCACGTCCAGATTGGCGATGTCTGAGAAGAACGAGGTTTTGATGGCATCGGAAGGGGCTTTCAGATATTCCTCATCCCGACCAATAAAGAAGGAATCGAAATCTTTCGGGAACAGGTCGTTTAAGAAAACCAGATCACCCGTCCCCCATGTCAGGATTTGCCGCCCGGCCTTGATGTCCATGAAGTCTGTGGCGCGCCAGCTGATAAACGCCTCGCGCAGATCAAGGAAGCCGTCGCCGCTATCCAGATCAATGGCCCAGCGGTCCGCCACCGGGTCGGCGACGAAATCGGCGGTCATCCGCGCACTGATAGACTCCCAGAATTTCTCGGCCTGAAGCTGCATGCGCAGTTCACCGATACTGGCCCGCTTTTCATACCTGTTATTCAGGGGCAAACGAATCCCGGCGCGGGTTTCAACAAAGCCTGTGAACGGCAGGCCGCTTTCTTCAAGGTCTGTGTCGTCTTCCGCCCAGTCGGTTTCTTCTAAAGAGAGTTCCTCCAGCCCCGAAGGCAGAGAGGGTTCTGCGCCCCCAAGTCCGGCAGGCAAGGCAGGCTCGCTTGAGCCTGAGACGGCAAAAGGGTCTACTCCCATCAGACCTGCCGGGAGAGGTGGTTCTTCGGCTATTGCAGGAGAAAGACTGATCATCGTCATTGCGACCCCGGCTAACAAGCCGGGGGAAGCAATCCAGACATTTACTTTAGATGGTTGTGCAAAAGATTCTAAACCAAACAAATTCGTCTTTCCGGCGAAAGCCGGAATCTTTTGTTTCAATAGTTTATAGATCCCGGCTTGCGCCGGGATGACGAATGAAGGGGCTTTTGCAGAGGCTTCTTTACTATTTCTGGATTGCTTCGGTTCCCCGGAACAAGTCCGGGTTCCCTCGCAATGACGTTTTATAAATGTGGTTTTCATCGTTTAATATAGTCCATTGGTGCCTGGCGCAAATAACGCTCGGTAAAGATATCTTCCGGCAGGCCAAGGTCATACTGAACACTGGAATAGGTCAGGACGGTCTTGCTGCCGTTTTTCAGGTCGCTCATACTGCCTTGTGTCACGGTCGGATGTCCCTGAATGGTATCGACCTTTTCCGCGGCGGCGACCCGGTATTTTTCCCCGTGCTTGTCGTAAAATTCGATGGTGACGGGAATAAATGACGTTTTGTGAATATAGGACTTAAAGTAACTGAACTCAACCTGATCCGGGTTTTTGGGTGTACTTTTGACCACGTAGTAATTATCGGTGGTTTCTAACAGTTCGTGGGTGTCTTCTTCCGGGTTACGTCCGGAGACGTCCTCATAGAAAAAGTCGGAACCGACAAAACTGGTGCGTTCGTCACTGGCGGCAATCCGTTTGACCAGATCAAGCGCCGGCAGGTACATCCAGCGGTCGTCATCCTTGCCGACATGTTTCCAGACCATAAAGACTGTCTTGTTCACGTCCGCCGGACGGTTGAAGTAGACATAGAATTTCTGTTCCTTGTCCTGATCGTCCATGTCCTTGCGCAGGATGACAAAATCACGCGTCCGTTTGCGGCCCTGATTATCGGTTATGTCCATCTTGACACGGGCGCGCCCGTCTTCCCCCTGATAATAAGCCGTCTGATTGGCCTTGGCGACGATATCAGAGACGTCCATGGCGTAGGCCGGGACGGTCATTAAAAATGGAAGAACCAGTGAGGCTATAAATTTTTTCATGTTATGCATCCTTTCTTTGGCGTGAGCACTTTATTTTCTTAATCTCTTGCAACAGCGTCATTACACGGCTTGTCCGTGTAATCTATTGGATTGCACGCATGAAGCGTGCAATGACGTCAAGTAGCAATATATTTGTCTATATTTATGCATCAACATCCTTTCTTTTAAACAGGAACTTTTCAAATAATGTCATTAGTGCAGGCAATATTAACAATGTAGCCGCACCGGCAAACAAGAGAATAGCGGAGATAAAAAATCCGACGGTTTTGTAGGGCACAAGCGGCGCAAACAAGAGCGGGGTAAAGCCGATGCCGATGACAATGACATTGCGGGCGATGGCGCGGGCCGGTTCGCCGAACACCGCCTTGATAGTGTCTTTCCAGGGGCCGTATTTCTTCGCGGCCTCGCGGCTGCGCGCCAGGAAGTGGATCGCGTAATCAACGGCCAGACCGAGGGAGAGGGACGACAGCACAGCAACGGGCATGTCGTAATCTTTCCCGATCAAACCAATAATCCCGTAAATAAAGGCAATCGTAACG